>LNFJ01000147.1 GCA_001464625.1 Bacteroidia bacterium Ga0077558
AGAGAAGTAGGCTTAGTAAAAGCTATTGGTGGCAAAAGAGAAATGGTGAGCCGGCAATTTTTACTAGAGGCTATGATAATAAGTGTGGCAGGTGCCATATTTGGAATAGCTCTTGGTATCCTGGTAGGCAATCTTTTCTCCATTGTGTTAGGAACTGGTTTTGTAGTTCCGTGGAACTGGGTTTTGTATGGAATTATTATTTGCACCCTGGTAGGGTTGCTGGCGGGCCTGTATCCGGCAATTAAGGCAGGAAAACTTAATCCTATTGAGGCTTTGCGATACGAATAAAAAAAAGGGCTAATATTGATTGCAATTGAATTCTGTGGAATTTGCATGAAATTCTTATCAAATTATTTATCAGGGAGTTGTTCCGTTTGAAAAAATCCTTAACTTGACCCTTCCTATTTAAAAATTGGAAGGAAAAAGTCTACTTTAATGATTTTTTCTTAGCATTGTGACTCTTAAAAAAGACGGATTAGTATCTAACATTTTAAAAATTAAAAATTACGAACATGGCAGAGATTAAACCAACTGCAACAGCATCTGTTAAGGCGACATCAGTTCAACCCAAAAAAAGCAGTAATGCTATTTCTTGGATTGCACCAGTATTTTGTATCGTGGCAGGTTATGCGATTTGGCGTTTTATGATGGGAAACCCAAGTGGATTTAATGAACCAGATCCTTCTGGTGGATTTTGGCCTCACCACAAAGGTCCTAAAGATGCATTTAGTGCAATTTATGAGGGTGGTATCATCGTTCCATTATTGATTGGAATGTTGTTGATTGTTATTGTATTCTCTATTGAGCGTTTCTTAACAATTCGTAAAGCATTAGGTAATGGTTCTATTTCTGACTTTATCAGAAAAGTTCAATACCACCTTGCTAATCGTAATGTTGATGCTGCACTTTCTGAGTGTGACAAACAGCGTGGTTCTGTAGGTAATGTTATGAAAGCTGGTCTTCGTCGTTATAAAGAAATGATTAACGAGGGCGGTTTAAATACAGAGCAAAAGGTTGTTTCTATTCAAAAAGAAGTAGAAGAAGCTACAGCTCTTGAATTGCCTATGTTACAGAAAAACCTTGTTTTCCTTTCTACTATCACTTCAGTTGGTACCCTTGTGGCCCTGTTAGGTACGGTATTAGGTATGATCAGGTCATTCGCAGCCTTGGGTCAGGATGGCGGTGCCGGTGCTGCACGTAATCTTGCGGTAGGTATCTCTGAGGCCCTTTATAATACGGCTTTGGGTATCGGTACTTCAGCTTTAGCCTTGATTATGTATAACGTTTTCACTACTAAGATAGATTCTATTACATACGGCATTGATGAGTCTGGCTTTACGCTTACTCAAAGCTTTGCTTCACTGTATAAATAATACAGTCCGTACCCGTAATTGGGTATGGAATTTTGTAATGAATTCATCTAATTAAAAAAGTAGTAAAAATGGGACATGCTAAAATTCAAAAGAAAAGTACAGATACGGATATGACCCCATTCGTGGACATAGCCTTTCTGATTCTTTCCTTTTTCATTATGGCTACCAAATTCAAACCACCAGAACCCGTTGAAATTAAAACTCCGGGGTCTGTTTTATCGCAGAAATTACCTGATAATAATTCTGTATTGATTTCTATCGACTCTACTGACAAGGTTTACTTTTCACTTCTTTCTGAAAAAGACCAGACCAAGTTTGATGAGATAATTAACGGAATTAATACCAGCCAAAATTTGGGTCTTTCTCCAGCTGAAATCAGCAATTTCAGGAAAACGGTAATGGTGGGTGTGCCTTTTGGTGGTCTTAAACAACTATTGGCTACGGATTCAAAAGAACAAGGTTCTCTTAAACAGCCAGGTATTCCAGTATTGGATTCTGCCACTAACCAGTTGGTATGGTGGATACAGGAAGCTAAAAAAGCTTTTGCCGGACAAAAATTAAACTACCTTATAAAAGGGGATGGTAACTCTAAATATCCTGCTTTTGAAGCTGTTATAGCTTCTTTAAAAAGAAATGAGGAGTATAAATATAATCTGGTAACAGCTTTGGATGATGTTCCTGCAGGCTCAGCATTGGATAAGTCTCTTAAAAGCCCAGCCAATTAATTTTATAAAAACGTAAACCATTTTTTATGGCAAGTATAGATACCGGTGGCGATGGCGGCCACAAAAAAGGCCCGGGGGTTAAGAAAGCCAAAAAACTTTCTACCCGTGTAGATATGACACCAATGGTGGATCTCGGATTTCTGTTGATTACTTTTTTCGTATTCACAGCTACCATGAGTACACCTACTACGCTGGACCTTAATATGCCTAAGGATATTAAAGACAAGAAAGAAGAAACCGAAGTTAAAGAATCAGGTGTTCTTACTGTTATGTTGGGTAAAGGCAACCAGATTTATTACTATGAGGGGCAATTAAAAGTTGATGCAGAAGGCAACAACTTTAAACAAACAACTTTCAAAGGCATCCGTGATATTATCATCAATAAAAAGAAAGAGGTAATGGATCGATATGCAACAGCCCCAAATCCTGAATGTGAAGCTGAAGCAAAAGCGAAAGGGAAACCGATTAGTAATTGTGCCGACAAGGATTTTGTGGTTATTATTAAACCTTCAAAAGATGCTACGTATAAAAATACCGTTGATATATTGGATGAGATGACCATCAACCAGGTAAGAACCTATGCTATGGTAAAGTTATTGGATCAGGAATACGAACTGATTAAAGTAACAGAAGCCAGCAGCGGTATAAAATAACAGTCATGTTTATGGAATATAAACAAAGACAGCATCTAATTAAAAACGCTTAAGTCATGGAAGCCAACAAAATTTTATCCGCAGATGTTCTTGACCTTGTCTTCGAAGGCAGGAACAAAGATTACGGTGCTTACGATTTACGCAAGACGTACAATCGCCGTATTACCCGGGCTCTTATCATTACTGCCTCTGTTGCTGTTATAGCATTAGGAGGATCGTTACTGGCAAGTGCTATGAAGGGTAAAGAAGACAATAAAGTAAAGATGAGTGAAATGACCATTCAGGATGTGAAGCAGGAGGAGAAAAAAGAACCACCTCCACCTCCACCCCCACCTCCGCCAAAACAGGAGCCACCAAAAGTGGAAATGAAGCAGTTCACACCTCCTGTAATTAAGAAGGATGAAGAAGTGGAGAAACCACCCCCACCACAGGAAGAGTTAAAAGAAGCGAAAATTGATGTGGTGAATCAGGAAGGTATTAAAGATGAAGGTATCGTTGCTCCAACAGTAATCGATGAGGGTAAGCAAATTGTAGAAGAGAAGCCAGTTGAAGATGAAAATAAGATCTTTGACAAAGTTGAAATCGAAGCTTCTTTCCCTGGTGGAGATGCTAAATGGAGACGCTTTTTGGAGCAAAATGCAAACGGACAAGTTGCAACCGATAACGGAGCTCCAGAAGG
>LNFJ01000148.1 GCA_001464625.1 Bacteroidia bacterium Ga0077558
GTTTTGATAGCAATATCAAAACGACCGGGGTCGACCACCGAACTTTGTACTACAGCTAACTGCCCCGTGGAGGTTCGAACCCTCCCCCTACAGCACTTAAAAAAGCCTCCGAAATTCGGAGGCTTTTTTATTTACGCTCCGACAATCGTTTGAGCAATTTCGTTGAAATATTATATTTCATCGCCTTACAACTATATTTTTGCAGCCAAAAAAATCAAGCATGAAAATTATTGCAATTATTGTGGGTACTCTTTTTTCTTTACTTACAATGGCCCAGGATCAAACTGTAAAAGCATTGCAAGCAGAGTCAGGTAAAACAATAAAAAAAGATCCGGTTGATACCAGTAAAAAAAATTGGAGAAAGGGGGGTATCTATAGCCTGAATGTATCGCAGGCATCTTTAACTAACTGGGCAGCCGGTGGGGATGAATTCTCTCTTGCAGTTAACTCCCTGCTTAGTATGTATGCTTTTTACCAAAAAGAAAAACACAGTTGGGACAACACATTTGACTTTAACCTTGGTTATGTAAAGTCTACCAGTATTGGCGGAAGAAAAAATGATGACCGATTTGATCTCTTATCAAAATATGGATATGCGCTAAACTCCAAACTTAATCTTGCGGGGTTGGTCAATCTTCGTTCGCAATTTTTTAAAGGTTACTCTTTTGGTAATGTAAAAACTCTTTCTTCGAACTTTATGGCACCAGGGTATTTGTTAGTGAGTGCTGGGCTTGATTATAAACCCAATAAAGCACTTTCTATTTATGTTTCCCCGCTAACAGCCCGTTGGGTAATTGTAAGAGATACCGCATTATCCAACAAAGGTGCATATGGAGTAACACCGGGTAAAAAATCAAATTTGGAGATCGGTGCGTTTGCCTCTATCAATTATTTAAAAGAAATCTCCAAGAATATAACTTATAAAGCCAGACTTGATTTATTTTCCAACTACAGAAGAAACCCGCAAAATGTTGATTTATTTATGTCTAATATCCTGAATGTAAAATTGTCAAAAGTATTATCCGCTACCTGGGGTGTTGATCTTATTTATGATGATGATGTTAAATTATTTGGCCCGAACAAAACTTCTCCTGCCTTACAAGTAAAATCATTAGTAGGTATTGGATTGTTGGTTAAGTTCTAAACAATCGTTTGATATATTTTTATTCGCAATAACATGCTGCTTTTTTAACAGAAAGCAGCATTTTTTTTACAAACAGTCATTAGCATATTTATGTTTTAACATTCTTAATAAAATAAAAAAGTTCCTCTACCTATTTATTCTCTCTTTTATATTTGCGCATATCCGGTATCCGCTAAAAAACTTTTCTGATTGTCTGCTTCTCTTATAAGCAGTATCCATTTCACCACCAAAACCGAACTATTAAGTATGAAAAAAGTATCAGCTCTTAGTGTTTTGCTTGCCAGTTACCTAACTGTATTATCACAAGATGCTATTATAAAAAAGCTTCAGGTAGAATCGTTACGAACAATAAAAAAAGATATTCCGGATAGTGCCTGGAAAAAATGGAAAGCAGGTGCCTTATATAATATTAATGTTGGACAAAGCAGTCTTAGCAACTGGGCGGCTGGTGGTGATGATTTTTCGCTTACTATTTCTACATCGCTTAACCTGCATGGTTTTTATAAAAAGAAAAAACATAATTGGGATAATACACTAGATATAAACTTTGGCTATGTAAATACTACCAGCCTTGGAAGCCGTAAGAATGATGACCGATTTGATTTTGTTTCCAAGTACGGCTATTCACTGGACAAACATTTAAATCTTGCATCGCTTGTAAATTTTCGTTCGCAGTTTTTTAAAGGCTATACTTATCATGATAATACTAAAAGTTTTGCTTCAGCATTATTATCCCCCGCCTATGTAGTTACAAGTTTGGGAATAGATTATAAAGCAGGTAAAAGTCTTTCCATTTTTATTTCGCCTGTTACCTCCCGCTGGATAATTGTAAAAGATGATAGCCTCTCTGCCAGGGGTGAGTATGGAGTAATTCCCGGAACAAATAGCCTAAATCATCTCGGTGCTTTTGCAACTATTAACTATCAGAAAGCTTTCAACAAATATGTATCATATAGAGGAAGAATAGATTTATTCTCCAACTATAAAAAGGATCCCTTGAATGCAGATTTATACATGACAAATTCTCTTTCCGCCAAAGTAGCAAAGATTCTTGCCTTTAGCTGGAACGTAGATATGATCTATGATGATGATGTAAAAGTATTTGGCAAAGAGAGTTCATCACCAGCTTTACAATTAAAATCAATAATAGGGGTTGGCCTGCAAATAAAAATATGACCGCCGATTTTTTGAATATGGATTTTTCTGCCATCTGCACTACTACATTTATCTTTGTACGGTATGGGACAAAAGAAATTAATTCGGTTTGAAGAGCTATTGACTTTCAAAAATGTACTGCAATATCCAACCGATATAAAAGGAAAGTGGAATCATTTCTTCGGAAATACAAATCCCATAACATTAGAATTGGCATGCGGCAAAGGAGAATATGCAGTTGGGCTTGGTCAGCTTTATCCAAACCGAAATTTTATCGGTATTGACTTAAAAGGAAACCGCATTTGGGTGGGTGCTAAAAAGGCTTTGCAAAATAATTTAAGCAATGTTGGTTTTCTTAGAACCAAAATAGACCAGGTAGCAGAATACTTCAATCCTGGTGAAGTAGCAGAGATCTGGATCACTTTTCCTGATCCGCAACTACGAATGTCGAAAGCTAAAAAAAGACTAACACATCCAAAATTTTTACGACTATATCAACAATTTCTTGTTCCCGGTGGTTTAATACATTTAAAAACGGATAGCCCCGATTTATATACTTTTACGAAACAAGTGATTGAGCTGTATAACTGTCCGGTATTAAAAGAAAGCGACAATGTGTACAAGGAGGAAATGATAACAGAAGAGTTGAAAATAAAAACACATTATGAGTCGCTTGATATAGCCGGTAGCAATCGTATTCATTATTTATGTTTCTCGATACCTGCTACACTACCCGGCAAAGAAAAAGATGAAGAATTAAAACAATTACTATTCAAACATGAAGGAGCTGATTGAGGAAATTGATTACTACATTAATTCCGCTGGCTATGTGGTGCTAACAGAAAAGTATCATTTAGATAAAGGCTATTGCTGTGGCAATGGCTGTCTTCATTGCCCGTACCAATATGAAAATGTGCCGGAGCCCCGCCGGAGTGAGTTGCTTACAAAAAAAGAAAATATATAAATATACAGGCTGTATGCACCACATTTAGTAATGCGGGCCACAGCAAAATGTTTAGTCAAAAAAGTATAATTTCAAATAATGGCTACAAAGAAAAAACCACCCGTTAAATTAAAATCCGTACGCCCTTCCGGTAAGAAAGATGATAATTTTTTTGAAATGGTGTTTCAAGTAGCCCGTCAAATTCCGAAAGGGCGGGTAACTTCTTATGGCGCCATTGCTGCATGTCTCGGAGCTAAATCATCCTCCCGCATGGTAGGCTGGGCCATGAATGGGGCAGGAAGAGTAAAACCAAATGTACCAGCACACCGTGTTGTTAATCGCCTCGGTATATTAAGTGGCAAACACCATTTTACACCACCGGGTATGATGGAGAAACTTTTAAAAAATGAAGGTATTAAAGTAAAGAATGACCAGGTGCAGGATTTTAAAAATGTATTTTGGGATCCGGCAGAAAGCCTGAGACTATAAACTTGATTTCAGCTTAAAACAAAAAAGAGAGCACCATAGAAATGGTGCTCCGTAACCAAAACCAACCGGAGTATGCCGGCTAATTGCCCTCAGGGTGCAAATGCTATGCCACCCCATTTTGGGAATTTTATAAAGCTGTTAGACTCTTCTTTAAGCTTACTATGTAATTCAAAAAAAACAAGAGCCTCCAGTATTATTAAGTAACTTCTGTTCTTAAATAATAAGCTTCCCTTTCCTATATGATTGGTTTTATATTAATAACGCTGCTTTATATTCTGTTTATTGTTTTTGTATGTATTCGCATATTATTATCAACACAGTATGCTAACAAAGCGTTAGCCTACATCATGTTTGCCATTTTTCTTCCTGTTGTAGGAGTAGGGTTTTATTTTCTTTTTGGCGTTAATTACTGGAAAAAAAGACGGTATAGCAAAAAATCAATCCAGGACAATGAAATACTGGGAAAACTAAAAAAAGGAATTGTTCAATTTGATGATACTGCTATCCAGCATCAGGATGAATCTGTACAACAACATACAGAGTTAGCATCAATGCTTGTCCGGGATCTGGGAAGTCCGCTTACAAAAAACAACGCAGTAAAACTCTTAAAGAATGGAGAAGAAAAATTTCCGGAGTTGCTGAAGGCGATCAGGAACGCTACGCATCATATCCATATTGAATATTACATTTATGAGTACGATACAATCGGCACCGAAATCATTGAATTATTAATTAAAAAAGCAAAAGAAGGTGTTGAAGTGCGGCTGATCTATGATGACTTTGGAAGTCCAACCATAAAAAAAGCTACAGAAAAAAGAATGCGGGATGCCGGCGCAGAAGTTCATCCTTTTCATAAAGTACGATTCTTTTTGTTTGCCAACCGGCTCAACTATCGTAATCATCGCAAAATTGTAATAATAGATGGACAAACTGCATTTGTAGGGGGCATTAATGTTTCTGATAAATACATAAACAACGGCAAGAACAAATTATACTGGAGAGATACCCATATCCGCATTGATGGACCCGCTGTGTACTATCTTCAATATCTTTTCATTACGGATTGGAAATTCTGTTGTAACAATTCATTGAAGACAGAAGAAGTATATTTTAAAATATTGAAAGAAACGAAGCAAGATAGCTTTGTACAAATAGCCGCCAGCGGCCCTGATTCTGTTTTGCCATCTGTTCTTTATTCAATACTACAGGCTATTTACATGGCGAAGAAAGAAATTCTAATTACAACTCCTTATTTTATTCCGGGAGATAGTATTATGGATGCATTGAGTGTGGCAGCACTAAGCGGTTTATCAGTAAAAATGCTGGTGCCGGGGGTAAGCGATTCAAGAATAGTGAATGCCGCTGCTAAATCATATTATAATAAATTGCTGGAAGCCGGTGTAGAAATCTATCTCTATCAAAAAGGATTTGTTCATGCTAAAACTATGGTTACCGACTCTATGCTTACTTTATTAGGTACTGCGAATATGGACTATCGAAGTTTTGAGCTCAACTTTGAAGTGAATGCATTGGTATATGATAAAGAAATAGCAGAAGAAATGCGTAGTACTTTTTTTGAAGACTTGAAAGATGCTGAAAAAATTGATAAAGACGTCTGGTTATCCCGCCCATGGCATGTGCAATTGCCTGAAAAATTTGCCAGGTTATTTTCTCCCGTATTATAAAATCAATTACCCTTGATACGTTTGATAAAAGATTGGAAGGTTTCTTTATTCCAATTGGCAAACCGGCCCCTTTGCACTACCAGTGTGTTATCCATTTCTGGTTGCAGGTAATAGTAAAATGCAAATCGTTGCCGTGGGTCGTGCCAACCTGTTATTTGTCCAAACCGAAGATCATTTAGCAATATTGTATCAGCATGTTTTTCAACGGTATAATATCCCTGAGAAAATTTTATTATTTTATTCGCTTCTTCTCTATTAGGTAAAAGATTGAGAATACTATCATTCTTTGGAGAATAAATAAGTTCATTAGTCAATTTTTTATCAAACACAGAAACATAGCCGGTATAAAATCCGCTATCCATTTCTGCCGCTACAAACCAAAGCCAGTTTTGCAAAGGTGCGGGTGTAGTAAAAACTCTTTTGGCAACTATTTGTTGATTGGCAAGTACTCTTGTTACCCGGTTATTTATAATGATTTTATTAATAACTGTATAGCTCAGATAAATTAAACAGGAATAGAGGCCGACTTTCCACCAAAATCTTCGGGCTTGTTGTCCATGTCTTATTAATAATAACATCACCAATGCCATACCGGGCATTATAGAAAAAAATGGATCTGCAACATAGATGGTATCAAATGAAATTCGATAGCTGCTAAAAGGTTCAAACCAGCCAACACCATAATTATTAAATGCATCGAGGAAAATATGTAACGCCGAGATGATCAGGAAAAAAATCACCCATCTTCTGAACGATATTTCTTCATGCTTTAGAAAAAATCTTGCTACTACTGCCAGTAGAGGACTTATCAATAAAATATAAAGAATTGAATGTGTAAATCCCCTATGGGCATGCAGGTTATCGGCGGTACTTAACCACAAAGCAGCAACAAAATCTATATCTGGTAAGCTATGAGCAATTACACCTGCCAACATTGCCTTTCTTCCCAACTGACGGCCGGCAAAAGCCTCGCCCATGCAAGCACCCAGGGCAATATGTGTAATAGTGTCCAGTTAAATGATTTTGAAATTAGGATGTGCTTTCAGCAATTTTATTTCTTCTTACGCAAAATAAACCATCCTATTATAAATACAACTAGAAAAACAAGAAAAAAAGCCCACCACATACCGGCTTTAAATATCGTTTCGATTGCTCCGCAACCAGATAAAAAAGTAACGAGTAAAAACAGTGTAAAGATTTGAATACTTTTAAGCATATCGATTAAGTTTAATAAACCACTTTATTACTAATGTTGTGCCGTTTATTGAGTCGCCAACTTTTATTTTTCTATGGTAAATGGTTACATTATAATAAAGCCAGCAATAATTAATTAGTACTGGCTTTATATGCGATGCATTTTATTATTCTACTTTACTCGGAAAACAGCTTTGCTGTATTGTAGTAACCCGGATTTATGCTTTTTGATTATTCTCTTCGAAGTATCTTATTTTATTGTACAACGTTTTTCTATCAATATTTAAACGGGCCGCTGCTTTTGTTTTATTAAATTTCACTTCCTTTAAAACTTCCATGATTGCCTGGTATTCTGCATGTGAGGCTGCATCTTTTAAGCCAAGCGGAGAAGCATTTACATTCGTTGCTGATGAAACTTGCTCATTCTCGGAAGATACCGGATGGGTAGTTTTCTCTGTCACACCTCCAATAATTTCCCAAGGCAATACATTACTAGTTATTTTTCCTGCTGAAGAAAGTAATGCTGCCCGGCGAATAACATTTCTAAATTCCCGTAAGTTACCCGGCCAGCTGTAGTTTAAAAACAATTGTATTGATTCTTCATCAAATCCATCTAACTGTTTACCTAATTCGCTACAAGCCTTGGCCAGAAAAAATTCAGAAAAAGGAATAATATCTTCCTGGCGCATACGAAGTGGTGGAATGGTTATTGAAAACTCATTAAAACGATGGTATAAGTCTTCTCTGAATTTTCCCTTTCTATATGCTTCCTGCAAATTTTCATTAGAGGCAACAATAACTCGTACATCTGTAGTTTGATCTTTATTACTACCAACTCTTTTAAATTTTCTCTCCTGCACTACTCTTAGCAAAGTGGCCTGAACATCTAACGGAAGATTCACCACTTCATCCAGGAAGAGAGTTCCTCCATTTGCTGCTTCAAAAAAACCTTCTTTATCTGCCAGTGCTCCTGTGAAAGAACCTTTTACATGACCAAACAATTCACTTGCGGCCAACTCACGGGAAAGGGTGCCACAGTCCACTGCCATAAATGGCTTGTCCTTTCTATTACTACTTTGATGAATCGTTTTTGCAATCACTTCCTTACCAGTTCCACTTTCGCCATACAATATCACACTGTAAGGAGTAGGTGCTACCAGCTCTACCTGCTTGTACATTTCTGCAGTGCGGGGTGCCCCACCTACAAGATACTCTTCATTAAATGAAATATTCTTTGATGCTATTCTTGAACTTCCAGCTTCATTTTTATCAGGTGTTCCACCTGCTGCAAGGCCTTTGTTTATTACATTGATTACTTCTTCAGGTATTAATGGCTTGGTTATATAATCAAATGCTCCCTGGCGCATCACTTCCACCGCCATTTTTATATCAGAATAGCCTGTTATAATAATTACAAGGGCCGAAGGGTTTATTTCTCGTATACCAGTTAAAACTTTCACGCCATCCATATCGCCCAAACGAAAATCGCAAAGCACTACATCAAAGCTTTCTTCTTTGAACTTAGCCAGTCCCTTATTTCCGGTATAAGCAGTATCTGTTTCAAATCCCTTGCGTTGCAAGAAATGGCTCAGCAATTTGCACATATCCATGTCATCATCTATAATCAGGATTTTTTTCATTGTCAGTGTATTGAGTAAATGGTAATAATGTTTAAAATTAAAGTAGATATTTTAGAACAGTGTGAGTAATTATATTCCCTCCAAATTATCTCAGGTAGGAGTATTTACAAACAAAGTGCCTGAAATTGCTGAATTTGACACTAAAAATTGCTTGGCAAATGTTTTGCGTATAAAACAGAAATCGTAATTTGAAGTGAGAGTGAATAACTTAAATGCAACCATGAGGTCCCTTGTAAAAATTTTAATTGTAGACGACGAAGTTGATATCTGCTACTTTTTAAGCCGAAATCTTGCAAAAAGAGAATTCAATGTTTCTTATGTACATACTTTGAGAGACGCTGAAATCCAGTTGCAGCAAGAGAAACCAGCGATTGTACTATTAGACAATCACTTACCAGATGGTTTTGGTATAAACTACGTTACAAAAATCAAGAGCAAATATCCGGATGTAAAAATCATTATGATTACCGCACATGATAGTCCGCAAGACAGATCGAAGGCCTATAATAATGGCATCGACTTCTTTCTTTCCAAGCCATTTACCATTACAGAGGTAAATAAAATAATTGATGTGTTAATGGAACAGGAGGATGATTGACTCCTTTTTTCCACGCCTTGTGGAATTCTCTCCACAGTTTATTTTGTACGGCTAGGCGAAATTAAGTGTAATAATAAAGCTAGTTCCCTCTTCTACCCGGCTACTAACACTGATGTCTCCTTTATGATTTAATATTATATTTTGAGTGTTCGTAAGACCTAATCCATTCCCATTTTGCTTGCTGGTAAAATAAGGTTCAAATATTTTCGATACCGCTTCTTCGTCCATACCGGGACCGTTATCCCTGATTATTACTTTACACCTATTATTTTCACCTCTTGTTTCTAACCATAATTTGCTTCCTTCTCTACCCTCCATTGCTTCTAATGCATTAATAATAATATTAAGCATGGCAATCTTTATTCGTTCATTATCAACTGATACATCGCATATATCGGTGCTATAATTTCTAATTAGTTCAATATTCGTTAAAGCTACTCTATCTTGAGCCTGCTGTAAAGCCTCGTCCAACAGTTTATTAATAGAAACTTTATTAAACGAAAGCTCAGAAAACTTAGTAGAGTTCAGTAAATCAGATATAAGCTGGTTTATGCGATGACTGTTTCTGCCTATCATTTCAAATAAGAAATCGGTATTCTCGGCTGGCCCTGTCATTTCTCCTTTTAGTTGATCTACTGCCAGGTTAATATTTGTTAATGGGTTTCTAACTTCATGGGCAATAGTTCTTGCCATACGTCCTGTAGCCGCAAATTTCTCCTGGCTACGCATCTGTATTAATTCCTGATTGGCTTTATCCAGTTGGGCAATTCTATTCTTTAACTCGTCCTGGTAGTTTATAATTTTTCGTTCTGCCTCTCTCCTGGCTTTGCGTTCCTTTGTGTGGGTAATAAATCCAAAAATTACAATCCCTACGGCTATTACCAATGTAGAAATGATAATAATATTTAAGGCTCTAAAATCCCGGGCTAGTTTTTGATTTCTTATATTAAGTAGTTCTGCCTCATGTACTTGAATTTCAGCAATTCTTCTTCGCACCTCATCCATTAATCTTTTTCCTGTTACCTGTTGTATATAAATGGTATCGATGATCATTTTTCTGTTCCTGTTATAAACATCGATATTTTCCTGTAGCACAAAATACCGCTTCTCTAGGGTTTGTCTTAATTCGCTGAGCCTGATTTGTTGAGATTCATTGTCCTTTGTTTGCTCTTTTACAAGATTAAATATTGAATCCATTGCCCTTCTGCTACCCGTATACGGTTGAAGAAAAGAGCTGTCATGGTTAATAAGATAACCTCTGATACCTGTTTCTGCATCTTTCACTTCAGAGAGCATGGCTTCCAAATTCGAGATTATTCTATTGGTATCCTCTACTCTTTTTGATTGGGAAGTAAGCTGCCTGTTAGCGTATAAAGTAGCCAGGCAGGCAATTAGCAAAAAAATGAAACCGCTAAAATAACCTGTTCTGATTCTACTATCGTTCTTTATTTTCTTTAACGCATTTTCCATATTGAAATTTATTAAAGCGGAGTGTCGTTTATTAACGGTTAAAAGAAAAAATTTTTAAATCGACATTATTTCTTCCGCTAATCGAATTAGCAATACTTTCTGCAGCAATCATGCTAAAGGTAATACCGTTTCCACCAAAGCCTAGTGCAAAATAGCTGTTCGGCAATTTAGCATATTCACCAATATAAGGCAACCCATCTTTTGTGGATCCGAAGGTGCCTGTCCAACTAAACTCTGGCGCAAAAGAAATATGAGGAAATAGTTTTGTAAAGTCCCGGGCTAATTGTTTTGATTTTTTTTGGATCAAAGCATCTCGCCTACCGGGAGAATAATAATCTTCGTCTCTGCCACCAATCAAAATACGGTTATCTTTTGTTGTTCGTAAATACAAGTAAGGATCAGCCGTATTCCATAAAAGCATATCATTTTTCCAAAAAGGCTTTTTTATACTCAACGACTCACTTACTATTGCATATGTGGAATGCAATTTTACAATTGGCTTATCAATATATTGAACAACCTCATAGCCGGTAGCATACACTAATTTTTTACATTTTAATTCATACCCATTTTCGGTCACTAACCGTACGCTATTTTTATCATGCCTGAGCTTAATTATCGGTGTCCTGTCATATACTGCTAATCCTTTTTTTATATTGTACTGATGGAGGGCATGGGTAAACAAATAGGCATCTGTTTGTGCACCATCTTTTGATAGAATAGCGGCAGGTGCATTAATACCACATTTATCCCTTACATCTTTTTCTGAAAAATATTGTACTTGAAATCCATGCTTTTTTCTGCTGGTAAATTCTTTTAACAGCGATGGTACATCTTTTTTTGCTGCTGCATAATACAGGCTTTTTCTTTTTTGAAAATCCACAAATCCTATTTTAGCTGCAATAGCCGCCAATGTATCAATCGCCTCCCGGCAAAGCCAGTAAGCTTTGGCAGCATTTTTTTCCCCGATTTGATCTGCCAATTTATGTAAGGGTATATCTATTTCATATTGCAACAGCGATGTGCTGGCGCAGGTACTTCCCAGGCCAATACTTCTTGCATCAACTATTACACAAGAGATTCCCTGCTGTACTAATTGATAGGCCATTAGTGCACCCGAAATACCGCCTCCAAGAATAACTACCTCCGTACGAATATTTTTTTCCAGCTTAGGATAAGTTGCAACCAATCCGTTTTTAATAAGGGAAAAAGGATAGCCCGACTTTAAAATCATACGCTGACTTATTTAAGGTAACGTCTCAGTGTCCAGGCCATCGTTTCATGCTCTCGTAGCAAGTCAGTGAGGAAATCAGCCGTACCTGCATCCTTGAATTTCTCATCACAGTCATCGATGTTCTTTCGAAGCTGAACAATAATCGCTTCATAATCTTTTAATAATTCTTTTATCATTTCATTCTGAGCAGGATATTTACCCGGAGATTCCTTTAATGAAGTATGTTCTAAAAACTCCTGCATCGTACCCGGAGTGTTAGCACCCAGTTTATTTATTCGCTCCGCCACCTCATCAATAGATTGTTCCATTTTTTTATAATGCTCTTCAAATAATTGATGCAGCTCCATAAAACTGTTTCCGGATACATTCCAATGAAATTTTCTCGTTTTCGTATAAAGAACAACTCCATCTGATAAAACACCTGTTAACATGGCATTTACTGCTGCTAAATTTTTCTCTGAGAGGCCAATAGCTGGTTTCATAATTTATTTTTTATTAAAGAAAGAATAAATCCAAAAAAGCAACTTTGATTCCAACTTAAATTCAGCATTATTTACTACTGATCTTTCCCATACCGTTGCAAAAAATCCACAGTTTCAGCTCTAAATTTAGTTTAGACAAAGCCATTTTTTTCTGGCATAGGATTTTCAATACCCCTATTGTCAACGGAATTATTCATTTTTAAAACCACAACCTATGCTACGCTGGACAATCACATTCTTAGTAGTTGCGTTAATCGCCGCATTGTTTGGATTCGGTGGAATTGCTGCCGGAGCAGCAGGAATTGCTAAGATCTTATTCTTTATTTTCCTTATACTATTTGTTCTGTCCTTATTATTTGGAAAATCTTTTGGAAAAACAGACGTATAAAAAAAGGGTAATGTTGAACAAAGCATAATCAGCATTGCCCCAATTTTTCCCCTATTTCCTTTAAAATGTATTTAATATGAAAAAGCTGCTTTTTATAACAAGTTTAGTAGCGATTACAATTTGGATAGTTGGAGTTTTTTTTACTAATACAGGAAGATTTATTCATTTCTTCCTTGCTTTATCAATACTTCTTTATATCCGATCGTTAATGGCACCTGCAACAGCAAAATGGAAAGAGCTTTTTATTAAATATAAATAGTCAATCAATCATCAATATTTTTTAATAGTTAAAAATTAATTTTATGAGTAAAACAATGTTAGGTTTTTTAGCCGGTGCGGCAGTCGGTGCATTAGCTGGTATTCTTTTGGCCCCTGATAAAGGTTCCGAAACCCGTAAAAAGATTGCTAGTAAAGCAGGAGATATAAAAGATTCTGTAAAGGGCACAATGAATGAATTTGCTGATAAGATAAAAGAAACTTACAGCAGTGCTAAAGGTGGTGCTCAAGATCTGAAAGATGAAGCAACTGCAAAAATGAATACAGTCAGGAACGAAGTGAAAAATGCACTATCCTGATTGACTTAAACCATTTCCGATAAGAGTTAAAAACTATAATTATGCATACTGCAGTGGAACATATCGAGCAAATTGTTTCTAAAGCTGGAGATCTGGCCGAAACAAAGATGGAGATCTGGAAATTAAAAGCTGCAGGCAGAATATCTGAAACAGTATCATCAGTTATTTCTTTAATAGCAATAATAATATTGGCAGGTGCCGCACTTATTATATTAAGCTTTGGCGTTGCCTTTTGGATTGGAAAAGAATTAGATAATACCAGTTACGGATTTTTTATTGTAGGTGGTTTTTATGCTCTTATCGGACTTATGGTTTTTATTTTCCGGAAAGACTTGATTAAAGCTCCTTTGAGCAATCTTATTGCTGATAAAATTGCTAAATAAAGTTTATGAAGCAGCCTTCCTCAATTGAAAATTTAGAAACCCGGATTAAAGAACTGGAACTTCAGTATGCAGAGCAAGTGGCCGACATTAAACAGTCTGCCTCTGGACTTATAGATAGTGTGTCCCCCATGCAAATTTTAAAAAGTACACTGAGGAACGTTGTGACATCACCCGGCCTTAAAGGGAACCTGATTGATACGGCAGTAGGTCTTGGAGCAGGATTTATTGGTAAGAAAATATTGGTGAATAAGACAGGAGGAATATTTGGAAAAATTACTGGTTCTGCGCTACAATTACTGCTTACAAACTTTGTAAGCCAAAAACTTCACCAGGCAAGAGAAGATAATTCTGAAGAATAGCCCATTAACCTTTACTTTATTAATTTATATTTGGTAAAGCCAAGAGTGTATAGCATATACATTTTTGTCTTTTGAAATGTTAGCCTGATGAATATTAAATTTAATAACCGGGTCAAACAAGTACTCTTGCTTGGGCTACTAATTCTGCTTGTTTGGGTATCTATTAAAGAATTAGTTATATGCCTTCCTGGTTTGCTGGGTGCTGTAACTTTATACATTTTAAGCCGGGCTAATTATTTTCAACTCATTTATAAAAAGAAATGGAAGAAAGGGAGAGCCGCAGGACTCTTTATTCTTTATTATCTTATTTTACTTGGACTTCCTGTTTTTCTGGCAACAACACTCATAAGCCCCAAAATAAATACTTTTCTAAACGACCCCACCGCTATGATTGGTAGTGTAAAATCGGCGGTATTACAAGTGCAGGAAAAAATTGGATTTGAGTTTGTTACGGAAAAATCGTTAGCCGGTTCTCTTGAAAAAGTAACCGAAATCCTCCCTTCACTTCTTAATAGTACAGCTAACCTGATTACCAATCTTGCCATCATGTTATTTTTCCTTTACTATATGCTTTACTATGGAAAAGAGATAGAAAGAACATTATTTCACATGATACCGTTGAAGGATGATAATATTACCATGCTCGCATCAGAAACAAAAAGAGTAGTGAAAGCAAATGCTCTTGGCATACCATTAATATCCATCATTCAAGGTCTTACCGCCACGTTGGGATATTTTATTTTCGGTGTAAACGAGTGGGCTTTATGGGGATTTCTAACTGGTGTATTTGCTTTCTTTCCTGTGGTGGGTACAATGCTCGTTTGGGTGCCGTTGGTAGTGTATACGTATGTAAGTGGTGATACTGGTATGGCTATTGGGTTAGGCCTCTATAGCATTATAGTCACGGGCAATGTAGATTATATCTCAAGGATTACAATCATGAGAAAACTGGGAGATGTACATCCTGTAATCACAGTATTAGGTATCATCATTGGATTAGGATTATTTGGATTTATTGGACTTGTGTTTGGACCACTGCTGGTAAGTTATATTATTCTACTATTCAAAATATACATGAATGAATTTGTAGACCCACTTGCCGACGAATACAACCTCGCTGAAAGCAGCATTGTTACTGCTGAAGAAGATAAAAAGGAAAAGTAAATTCTGCTACGTATAATAGGGGCTTATCATCCAATAAACTACCACACCGGTTACAGCTACATAAAACCAAATTGGCCATGTAATTCGAACTAATTTTTTATGCTTATCAAATTCTCCGGTAAGGCCTCTATAGGCAGAGAAAAGAATAAAAGGTAGAATTATACCTGCCAAAGGGATATGTGTAAAAAGTATAATGAAATAAATAGTTTTTTCAATGCCTTCCCCTCCAAATTTTGTACTTCCGGTAAACAAGTGATGGCAGATATAACTTACCAGAAAGAGTATTGATAAAAACATAGCAGCAAACATGATATTTCGATGCAGCCTATAATTTTTTGCTTTTACAGCTACCAATGCTGCAACCAATAAAACAGCAACACAAGAATTAATTATTGCATTTGCCTTTGCAAATAAATGCAGATCAAACCCTAAGTCAACCTCCATTTTTACCTGGCTTAATGCGGTAATAGCAATAAAAACAATTGCTGAAAATATTAAAATAAGCGTCTTTGCTTTCTTATCATTTTTTTTCCATGCTGCCCTCAACATATACTATGATTTTTTTCTGAAGAAAAAGAATAACAGGCCTACTCCAAAAATGGCAATTAAAAAAACAACCGCCATTAATTGTAATTTTCCATCAAAGAAACTTTTTGCTTTAGGATCTTTCTCCATGGTTAGCAAAACAAGGTCTTTGGATAAATTCTTTAATGCCATTGTATCAAGGCCATGATAGTATCCTCTTACATGCCTGTTACTATCTATTAAAACAAAATGATCGGTATGAACAAAATCTGTATCAATACCCTTTCCATCCTGCGCAGGTATTTTTAGTTCATTAATTAGTAAGTCATAAATTTCTTTTTTCTCTCCTGTAAGCAGCCACCATTGTTCAGGGTTTATTTGATATTTATCAGCCCAAAATTTAAGCCGTTCCACAGAATCTCTTTCGGGGTCAATACTAAAAGAAATAAAGTGCACTTTCTTATTAGTTCTATCACCAACTCTCTGTCCGTTGTGAATGGACTCCGCCAACCGCTTCATATTCTTAGTAAGCCCCGGACAAATGGTTGGGCATCTGGTAAAAAAGAAATCGGCAATAATGATTTTGCCTTTCAGGCTATCTAATGTTACTTTTTTTCCTTCCTGGTTCACTAAAGAAAAATCAGCCACCTGGTGCCAGGCAGTATCGTTTACTTTTTTACCTTTCTTGGTTATAGAAACGACAGAGTCTGGCAGGTAATGCCTTGGCATTGCCACTGCAGTTTCACTTTTTCTTTTTACGATAAAGTAGGCTAATAACGGCAGCAATATTGCCAGCATTACCGCATACAATGCTTTCTGATTCACTCATGGTTTGGTTTGATTAAAAATCACTTTATTCTTTTCCGCTCTTTTCTGCAGGCTTCTCTTCGGCTTTATCTGCCTTATGATACTTTACAGGAGTAGTTGTTTCTTTAAAATGCAAATCGTAAGTATTTCTCAGATTTTTGTATGAATTGCCCTCATAAATAAAGGCGAAAATGAACCATACAAATAATAGTAAAGGCACAATTATCGTCATGATCATGTTCTTTATTTCATCACCCAGGTGCATGAAAATAGAAACGATCCAATATGCTTTTAAAAGGGTTAAAATACAAACTACGCCTTTAAAAAGTAGTATTAAAAAATCCCGGTTAACTTCTCCTTTATGCAGGTTATAAATCAATAGTCCAATCGCCAATTCTACGATGGTTACAACCGATAACAAGATCGTTGTCTTTTTTACTCTCCTCTTAAATTCCGCATCATCTGTATGATGATGAAAACTTACTTCAGGGTATGCTGCTGAGGGAGAAATGTCTTTCGTTGGATCGTAATGATTACTCATAATCTATATAGCTTCAAAAATTATTAAATAAGATAAAAACAAAGGAATACGAATACCCAAACCAGGTCTACAAAGTGCCAGTACAATCCTGCCTTTTCTATCATCAGGTAATGACCTCTTTTTGCAAACACATCTTTCTGCGCCATCATCAACATTATTATATTAATGATTACTCCAGAAAATACGTGGAAACCGTGGAAACCTGTAATGCCATAGAAATAGCCACCAAAAGCCACAGGTCCTTTTTCTCTAACATGCATTTCAGCAAGGTTCACCATTCCTTTTAGTTGTGCATCAGACATTGCTGCCAACTCTTTTGCAGAATGAGTATGATCATGGCTTTGAACCAGGCTCACCAATGTTTCGTGTGAGGTATTACTTAATGCTGCTGTAAGTGCTGCATTATCTTCAACCAGGTTACCCCAGGGGTTTCCTGTCATTGTTTGTCCAATCATTTCCAATTTTCCATCAGCTAATACCGCATGTTCGCCGGTAATAAGGTGATGCCACTCCCAGGCCTGGCATCCTAAGAATGCAAGACCACCCACAATAGTCCACAACATCCATTTTATAACACCTTGCTTATCTCCTTTATGTCCGGCATGTACTGCCAGCACCATTGTAACAGAACTGATGATCAGTATAAACGTCATCACACTCACAAACGCCAATGGAAGATTAGCATGCCCAGCTCCTGGGAAAGCATTGAAGACTACGTTTGGATCAGGCCAGAAGTTTTGGCTGAAACGAATAGATCCATAAGAAATAAGGAATGCGCCAAATGTAAAAGCGTCACTCATCAAAAAGTACCACATCATCAGTTTGCCGTACTCCATGTTGAAGGGGCTTTTACCGCCGCTCCACCATTTGGTCTGATGTACTGTTCCTGTTGTAGCCATGTTTATAAAATTTACCCCCATCCCCTAAAGGGGGGTTTTGAAAATCATTATGTATTCATAAAATACCTTTCGGGATTAGGTATTTATTTCTATCCGCCAATTATTAAAAAGAACACTAACAAATAAATCCAAAGTGCATCTACAAAATGCCAGTACAATGCTGCCACTTCTACCGGTACTGAACTATACAATTTTGTTTTACCGAAAAATGCTTTAATGAACATTACTATTAATGTAATAATGCCACCCACCACATGTATTGCATGCAAACCGAATATCACATACAAAAATTGCCCGGCGCCAGAACCTTTGAAAGTAATTCCCTGTGCCCACAAATTCTGGAATCCAAACCATTGCAACACTACAAACGCAACTCCCAGTAATAAAGTAATACCAATCAACGACCGGTATTTATTCATTTCCCTGTT
>LNFJ01000149.1 GCA_001464625.1 Bacteroidia bacterium Ga0077558
ATAAAACTACCTGCTTGGCCATAATTAGTGGGAAAGGTTTGCTCAACGTAGTCCTTAGCTTCTTTTATATAACTATTATCTTTTGCATACTTTATAATAGGAACCTTTTCATGCTTTGGAAATTTCAACCGGTTTTCTGCATCAAAAGTCCACTTGCCACCAATCGGTTTATCATGTTTGTCTAAGAGTAAACGTCTTTGTTTGCGTTGCTGAATATAAAAATCTGTTTGAAAGTAGGTTTTCTTTTTATTGAAATGATTGTCAACATCATTCAATTGATTTAGAAAGTTAGGCGTAGGGTAAGATATTGCCTTTATACCAGCCTTACGGCAAGCATTGTTTATTCGTTTTTGTAACCAGTAATCATTTGTATCTATATAATGTATTTCCACAATCCCTTCTTTTTTTAAGAAGGGTATTAGCAGCCGGATATCAGAATTTTTTTCAGCAGTTTCAATATACTTTACGTCAATCTTTTTTTTCTTTAGCAATTCCTCATATTGTTTCATAGAAGCCCGGTGGAGCACCAGTTTTTGCTTATGAAATTTGTACTGCCGGAAATACAGGTATTCTTCTACGAGAAATACTTTATGGCCTTTTGCAATAGCAGAATTAGTCGCATACAACTGATGTGGAAATATGATAGTTGCTGATTTCATCTGTTATTCATCAACAATTGATGTAGTTTTTTGTTGATTTTAAAACTACTATTATGGAATCGGTAAAAGGAAAAAACATTCTTATTGTTGGTGCAAGTGGAGGCATTGGTTCTGCTACAGCCAAATTGCTAGCTTCCAGCGGGGCTAATATCTTTCTAGCAGGACGAAACATAGCTAAGCTCACTGCGGTAGCTGCTGCTATAAATCTGGATGCTCAAAATATTTGTGCGTTGGATTTTTCCAATGCAGACGAGGTGGCACAGTTAAAAGAAAAGTATTTTGCTGTTTATCCCAGCATTGATATACTGATCAATGCAGCTGGTGTAGGAATTATTAAGCCCTTTGATACGTTGCAAGAATCAGATTTTCTTCAAACGCTGCAATACAATTTGGTAGGGCCTTTTTTATTGGTTAAAAATTTTTTACCTGCCATGAAGGAAGCCAAAAAAGGGCTTATCATCAATATTCCCGGTGTATTGGGTAAAGTGCCAATGGCAGGAGCCGCTGCTTATTGCGCCAGCAAGTATGGACTGGTAGGGATGATGCAAAGTATTCGGGAAGAAATTAAGCGAACGGATATTCGTATCACCAATATTTTTCTTGGAGGGGTGGACTCGCCGTTTTGGGATACGATTGATTTGCGGGTACAACGGGAAAAAATGATACAAGCTGAGGAAGCAGCCCGGGCCATTTGGTTTCTTTGTCAGCAGCCATTATCCGCGGTGGTAAGTGAAATGGTATTACAACCTTTCAACCACCAGGCGATCTGATTTTATTGGTAAAATTGATTATTTTCACAAAGCTGCTTGCTGTATTTTTTACCAATCGATTAAATTAATTAAATGGGTCATCCTTCCAATAGAGCATTGCAGCAATTTCGTAGTGAAGTAGGTATTCGCTTTCAGCTTTATAATAGTCTTTTTACATCTCTGCCATTTCATCGTATTGAAAAGACAGGTATCCTGCTCTCTTTATTATCCAATAATTGCGAAGAAGGCTATAAAAAAAGATTGAGCCCGGTAGAGATCATTGAAGATTTTTTTAATAAGCATACTTCTTATGCCAAAGAGCAGGAGCGAAATGATCTTTTGTTTCGATTTGTTCAATACATCGAAAGGCAGGTAGTATTGTTTGATGCACTGGAAGATGCCGCATTTAAAAATGTAAATGACCTTAATGGAGTTGGTACACTCAAGCATCTTGAATCGGAAGTGTTGCAGGGAAATAAGGAAGATGAGCTGGCTGCAAAATTGAAAGACTTTTCAATCCGGTTAGTATTAACAGCGCATCCTACACAGTTTTATCCCGGGCCTGTATTAGGAATTATTAATGACCTGGCCAGAGGATTAGCCGATAATAATACAAATCTCATAAACACCTACCTGCAACAATTAGGCAAAACACCTTTCTTTAAAAAGAAAAAGCCAACTCCGTATGACGAAGCAATCAGTTTGGTATGGTACCTGGAAAATGTTTTTTATGCAGCAGCAGGTAGAATTATTTCTGCATTAAAAAATCAGTTTCCGGATGCGGTCGATAAAAACAATGCAGTTATTCGTATGGGCTTTTGGCCCGGTGGCGATAGAGATGGAAATCCTTTTGTAACAAGCGAAATAACAGTGCAGGTAGCCGATGCATTGCGGGGCAGTATTATTAAATGCTATTATTTAGATGTTAGAAGGTTGCGGAGGCGATTGACATTTGAAGGAGTTGATGTATTACTGCAGGAACTGGAAAGTAAATTATACAACAATCTCTTTATCCCAGGTTATAAAACCAATATTGGAAAAGAGGAGATCTTACAAACTCTGGTGCAAATAAAAGATATCATCATCCATCAGCATAACGGATTATTCCTGCACATGGTAACCAACCTGATCAATAAAATTGAAGTGTTTGGTTTACATTTCGCTTCACTTGATATCCGGCAGGAGAGTAGCGTACATGGTAAAGTGCTGGAGGCAATCAGTATTAACGAACCAACACTGTTGCCCGGTTATTCATTGCTGGATGATATGGGTAAAATGAATTTACTGGCTGCAGTTACCGATGTGGCGAATGCTGAATTATTGTCTGATCCGGTTCATGCAGATACCTTGAACTCAGTTACCGCTGTACAAACTATACAGGAGTATAACGGTGCAGAAGGTTGTAACCACTACATCATCAGCCAATGCAACAGTGCATTGAATGCAATGGAAGTGTACGGTTTGTTTTTATTGGGTGGATGGAAGAAAGAGCAAATGAATATTAATATTGTTCCGTTGTTTGAAACGATAGACGACTTACAGCATGCAGGAGGGGTGATGAGAACGCTGTACACCAACGAAGCCTATAAAGCACATTTGAAACGTATTGGCAACAGGCAAACAATAATGCTTGGATTTTCTGATGGTACGAAAGATGGTGGTTACCTGTTGGCGAACTGGAGTATATATAAAGCAAAAGAAGAGTTGACAAAAATTTCCCGTGAGTATAATGTGGATGTAATGTTCTTTGATGGCCGTGGTGGTCCCCCTTCAAGAGGTGGTGGCAAAACACATAAATTCTATGCATCCATGGGTCGTAATATTTCCAATAAGGAAATACAGTTAACCATACAGGGGCAAACAGTGAGTTCTAATTTTGGAACAATAGATTCAGCCCAATTTAATATTGAACAATTACTGAATGCCGGTATCTCTAATGAATTATTTTCTGGAAAGGATCAGACTTTTACTGCAAAAGAAGAATCACTGCTGGAAGAATTATCAGCCGCCAGTTTTAATTCGTACAAGCAATTAAAGGATCATCCGTATTTAGCAGATTATTTATTGCAGGTAAGTCCGCTACGATTTTATAATGAAACCAATATAGGCAGCCGCCCGGCCAAACGGGGTGCTGCTTCCGGTTTATCATTAAAAGATCTGCGGGCCGTGCCATTTGCAGGTTCGTGGAGCCAGTTAAAACAGAATGTAACGGGTTACTATGGCGTTGGATCTGCATTGAAAGAAATGGAGGCAAAAGGAAAGCTACTGGAATTGCAAAAATTATATCATCAATCGTTGTTTTTTAAAACATTGCTGGATAATTGTGAGATGGCGATGATGAAATCATTTTTTCCATTGACAGCTTTTTTAGCCGAGCACAAGCAGTTTGGTGAATTGTGGAAGATGATACATGATGAATATGAACTAACGAAACAATACTTATTTAAAATTACCGGGCAGGGAGAATTGATGGCAGATTACCCGGTAGAGCAGTTGTCAATACAAATGCGGGAGAGAATAGTGTTGCCATTGGTAACGATTCAGCAATACGCATTAACTAAAATAAGAGAGCTGGATGAGCAACTAGTTCAAGCCCCGGTGAAGGAAACTTATGAGAAGTTAGTGATGAGGTGTTCATTTGGAATTATTAATGCGGGAAGAAATTCGGCGTAGAATATCCCCAAAAAATATTTAATATGTGGCTTTCATTGATTGATAATCCGGAATCGATCCAAAGCATTTTTTTGGATAAACCCCCGTTATTGGATAATGTTTATTGGGAACGCTTAGAAATTATTAACGGGCAGGATATTCTTTGTAGATTAAGCTTTACTATTTCGGAAATGCCTGAGAAGTTTCCCAAAAAGTGGGCTAAAAAAAATGTAAACGCAATTCACATCAATATTAACCTGACAGTCGCCGAGGTTGTTTTTCTAGAATTAAGCAATAGCTATCCGAATGGAGTTTTAACTTTTGAGCCAATGGGACAGCATAAAAAAATTGTTTTTAAAAGAGAAGGGAAAACTGTTTTTGTTATTAATTCGAAATGGATTTCTATTGAATCTGTAATTGGGTATATGAGAGATGATTTTTGAGAAATTATTCGAGATGTTATTGCCAATTTTTCCTTTTTACGAGCTATCCTCAAAACAACTAGCATCTCAAAATCAACTATTTTTGTACCTCAATCATAAAAGATGAGTAAAGTAAAAATCGGCATGGTGCAAATGAGCTGCACTGATAATAAAGAAGAGAATCTTGCCAAAGCAATAGCAGGAATAAAGAAAGCTGCAGCAGGTGGAGCACAGATCGTTTGTCTGCAAGAGTTATTTACTTCTTTGTATTTCTGTGATGTGGAGGACTATGAGAATTTCAAATTGGCAGAACCAATTCCCGGGCCTTCTACAGAAACATTACAAAAAGTAGCTGCTGAATTAAGTGTTGTTATCATCGCATCTTTATTTGAAAAAAGAGCACAAGGTTTATATCATAATACCACAGCTGTTATTGATGTAGATGGAAGTTATCTAGGTAAGTATCGTAAGATGCATATTCCGGACGACCCGGCTTATTATGAAAAATTCTATTTCACCCCCGGTGACCTGGGCTATAAAGTTTGGAAAACAAAATTCGCCACTTTCGGAGTGCTGATCTGTTGGGATCAGTGGTACCCGGAAGCTGCAAGAATTACAGCACTAATGGGAGCGGAGATTTTATTCTATCCAACTGCTATTGGTTGGGCTACTTCTCAAAACGAAGAAACAAATACCGAACAATACGGCGCATGGCAAACGATACAAAGAAGTCATGCTGTAGCCAATGGAGTGCATGTGGTAAGTGTAAACAGGGTAGGACTTGAACAAGATGGTGCCATGAAATTTTGGGGTGGTTCTTTTATTGCTAATCCATTCGGCACTATTTTATACAAAGCCTCTCATGATGACGAAGAAGTAAAAGTGATGGAAATTGATTTAGGAAAAACGGATCAATACAGAACACACTGGCCGTTTATGCGTGACAGAAGAATAGACTCTTATCAACCAATTACTAAACGCTTTATTGACGAAGAGTAGAAAGAAGTCGGGAAGTCTGAAAGACGGAAAGTCCGAAAGAAAGAGTCGCCAGAGATTATATTATCCTTACCCTAAATATCTTTTATGGCTTTTAAGTTTGAAAAGCTGATTGTTTGGCAGAAAGCAGTTGATCTTTCGGATTTTGTTAGTCAGGTTACAAAGCAATTTCCAAAAGACGAAGTTTATATATTGACTCCGCAAATGAAAAGAGCTGCTGATTCTGTTTCCTTAAATATTGCGGAAGGCTCAACAGGTCAATCAAATCCGGAATTTAATCGGTTTCTAGGTATGCTTTGCGTTCGGCTATAGAAGTTGTTGGTTGTATTTTTTTAGCAAAGAGACGAGGATATATTTCTGATATTGATTTTGATAAGATTTATAAGATGTGCGAAGAGATTTTAGTGATGATTAATGCTTTACGTAATTCGTTAAAATAAAAATTTATAAGTTGAGTACGCAAAAACTTTCCGTCTTTCCGTCTTCCGGACTTTCGGACTTTCCTAAAAGCTTAGGTTATTACTTCCCTTCTGAATTTGCTCCGCATATTGCTACTTGGTTAAGCTGGCCGCATAAGGAAGCATCGTGGCCGGGAAAGATTGATACGATTTTTCCTTCTTATTCGAAGTTTATTAAAGAACTAACGAAAGGGGAGCTGGTTCGTATAAATGTGGTTGATGAAGCAATGAAAACATTTGCAATCGTTCATTTGCAAAAGGAGAATGTTGACTTATCTAAAGTTGAATTTTACCTCCACCCAACCAACGATGCCTGGTGCAGAGATCATGGTCCTGCATTTTTAATAAATCCGAATGCAGAGCAAAAGAAAGTAATTGTTGACTGGGGTTATAATGCATGGGGTGGAAAATATCCGCCGTTTGATCTGGATGATGTGGTGCCAACATTGATCGGAAAACATTTTAATATTCCTGTTTTTAATCCGGGTATTGTTATGGAAGGAGGTTCGGTGGAGTTCAATGGCAAAGGAACGGTGATGACATCAACAGCTTGTTTGCTGAATGAAAACCGTAACCCACACTTGAACCAGCAGCAGATCGAAGAATATCTTTGTAACTACTATGGAATGGAACAGGTGCTTTGGGTGGATGAAGGAATTGTAGGTGATGATACCGATGGGCATATTGATGATACGGTTCGTTTTGTAAATGAGGATACTGTTATTACTGTGATTGAAGAAAATAAGAACGATGAGAATTATACATTGCTGCAACATAATTTGAAACAGCTAAAGGCAATGCGTTTGCTTAGCGGCAAGCAATTAAATATTGTAGAGTTACCGATGCCACCTGAATTAGTATTTGAAGATATGCGATTGCCATGTTCGTATGCTAATTTCTACATCGCTAATAAATCAGTAATTGTTCCAACTTTCCGTTCGGATATAGACGATAAGGCGTTACAGATAATACAAGATTGTTTTCCGGAAAGAGAAGTGGTGGGGATTGATTCAACGGATATTATCTGGGGATTGGGAAGTTTTCATTGTTTGAGCCAGCAGGAACCTCTAGTGTAAATCGATTACATTACTCGGAAACTTTCCTGTCGGCAGACAGGGACGTAAAGTAGCAAAGAATACATAAAAAGTTTTTCAAAATAATACAAAGCCCTCCGTAGAAACGGAGGGCTTTTAACGATTGCTTGCCACATAAAATTTTTAAACCATTAGAACGAATAGATAGCGGCGAAAACGAAACTGGCAGCCGATTTAGTTAAGTCGCCATCTTTATTGGTAAATAATACTTTCTTGTTTGCATTGTCAAGCCGGAACTCCGGAATAAAAATAAAACCACCGGTTTTGAAATTGGCAGAAAGGGTAGTGGCAAATATGCTTCCGCCTTCTGCTGCACTGCTAAATGCTTTGAATTGATTTTTGTCGCTGAATAATTCGCCACGTAGTGTTAAACCAAACCAGGATTGCGGATCGAAGTTTAAATACAAGGCAGAACCCCACCATGATTTACTTTCTATATTTTTTGTACCATCCCATAATTGAGTGGAGTTGACTGTGCCATTAAACCCTACATTGAATTTATCACTCACCTTAGCGGTTACTACTGCATCAAACTGGTTCGTTTTTGAGGTGTCTGGATTTTGTCCGCCAACATAGTTCAGGTATAGCTTTATATTATCAGTGGCTGCAAAACTATATTGAGCCAGCAAGGATTTTTTATTGATAAGACCTTCTGGTGGAATGCGGAAATCGGTAGGGTTGGCAACTCCAATCATAAACTGGTCCGTTGGTGAACATGTAACTCATGGTGTAGTTTCTGTTCAATTGCGGATCCAGCAATTCATATCCTACATGAGTGCCCCATGTTCCCATAGTGAATTTTACCCAATCGGCAGGCGCATACGACACATAGGCTTGTTTGATGGCTTGTGTAATTCCATCATCGGTATAAGAAAAATCTCTTGCTCTTGGGCCAAATCCCAGATCGGCAACAGCAGTAACTTTTTTGCCTTTATGTTCAAATTTGATACTGGCCATTCCCAAAGCAAAGGAGTTGTGCAGTGGAGTGAAGCTGGTATAACTATTGGTTTTTACATCCGATAGATCATTTCTGTAGTAGGCATCTACCGAACCGGTTATTGATAAAGTAGGTTCTTTTTTATCATCTTCTGCCGGGGCGGCAGTTGCGGTTGTATCGATACGAACAGATGCTGTTTGAGCCATTGCGAAAGTATAGGACAGCAGACTCAGGGCTGCCACAAAAATTTTTTGTAACATTGTAGTACATTTTAGATGTTAAGAAAAGGGCACAGCAGGAATAAGCTTTTGCGAGAAGTTTATTCCATTTTATGCAGTGCCTTTTTCGATTTTATTTACTGATAGTGATTATCACGGATTATTGGATTTTATGGATTTCACGGATTTGTAGTGAAACTTGTAATATGCTGAGTAGAGAACAGGACGATGAAGAGTGCGACCTGCCTGCCGGCAGGCAGGCGCAACAAAGATGATAGTAGCATTGTCGATGGTATAATAAATATTTTCTTCATTTTGCCTATCTCATTTCATTATAATTGTTCAACTGGTTTTTCTTCAATAGTGCCATTGTTGTGTACAAGCAACGTTCCCTGCAGGTATTTTTCATTGTGCTGCGAAGCGTCCAATCCTTCTTCTTCTTCACTTTCACTAACTCTCATTGGAACTACCAGGTTGATGAATTTGAATATACCGTAAGAAACGGCGAAGCTGTACACCACAACAATTGCCATTGCTTTTAACTGGATAAAGAAGAATTGCGGATTGCCATAGAACAAACCTTGTGGTCCGCCACTGATACCATGTACTGCTGTGCTGGCGAATACACCAGTAAGCAACATACCTACCATGCCGCCGATACCATGACAAGGAAATACATCCAGTGTATCATCGAGTTTAGATTTTTGTTTTATACTTACCGCAATATTAGAAACGATAGCACCAACCAAACCGATGATAATACTTTGCGGAATGCCAACAAAACCTGCACCGGGAGTTATAGCCACTAATCCAACTACTGCACCAATGCAAAAGCCTAGTACCGATGGTTTTTTACCTTTGATAACATCGAAGAACATCCATGCAAGACCAGCAGAGGCAGCCGCAGTAGTAGTAGTTCCAAATGCATTTACGGCAAGAGGTGTAGCACCAACAGCAGAGCCAGCATTAAAACCAAACCATCCGAACCAAAGTAAACCAGTACCGATCAATACATACGGAACGTTAGCTGGGGGAATTTCTTTTTTAGCTTCATGTGATTTTCGTTGTTTCAATACCATGGCACCGGCTAATGCGGCACAACCAGCAGTGATATGTACTACTGTGCCACCGGCAAAATCCCAGGCACCCATTTTAGCAATGAATCCTTCGGGGTGCCAGCTCCAGTGTGCAACTGGTGCATACACCAGCAAGGCGAAGAGTACGATGAACAAAACGTATGATGTAAAACGAATACGTTCTGCAACTGCACCTACAACAAGACCGGGTGTAATGATGGCGAACATTAATTGAAACAGGGAGAATAGCGAAAGTGGAATAGTGGTAGCAGCAGGCCATGCGGCACCAGATTTTACACCATCGTAAAAAGCATAGGTGGTAGGATTACCAATTATGCCGTTTATAGATTCTCCAAAAGCAAGACTGAATCCACAAACCACCCAAAGTACACCAACAACACCTGCAGCAACTACGCTTTTGATCATTGTTGAAATAACATTTTTGCGATTAACCATGCCTCCGTAGAAAAAGGCGAGACCAGGAGTCATTAAAAATACCAGGGCGGTAGAAACAAGGACCCAGGCAATGTCTGACGAGCTGTATTGGGGAGCATCTGCTCCGGGAACATAATCAGCCTCAGGTTTTACGAACATGGCGATAAGAGCAACCGCAACCAACAGGACGAATGGCAAGATCTGTTTTGCTTTTCTTTTACTCATGAGCTAAATTTTAGTTGAATTAAAAAAAATAATAATCTGAGCGAATACAATCAAATCTATATAAATTGGTGCATAACACTTGTTAGTTTTTAATATTATGTTACTAAATAGTGAAAAAATATTAAATAGGGGCAATTTCATTGAAATATTTCATATTGTTATTTTATTTAATGTAAATCGAAACGAAATGAAACTGATTTTATCCTGATATTCTTATCATTGCCTGTTAATGGATCAAACATTTTTCATGCTGACGATTTTTTTTAAAGCGATAGATAAGGTGGTGTTTTTAAATGAGGAAGAAAAAGCCACATTGACTACTTTATTTCAAATTGTAAATGTTGATAAGGGTAGTTTTTTATTGAAGGAAGGAGAGATATGCAAGTACGAATTTTTTATTTTAAACGGACTTGCCCGTACATTTTATATTAATGAACAGGGAGAAGAGCATACATCGATGTTTGCTTTTAGTGGATGGTGGACGGGTGATTTAATTAGTTTTCAAAAGCGAAGTCCATCAAAAAATTATATACAAACACTGGAGCAATCAACTGTTTTAAGAATTACGCATAGTGCCCAGGCAGATATTTTCAAACTTGTTCCGAAACTTGAAAAGTATTTTAGAATTTTATTTCAAAACAGGGTAGTAGCTTTAGAAGAAGCATTGGAAGTAAGGCAGTCTCAAACAGCCGCAGAAGTGTATCATGCGTTTACAAAAAAACATGCTGCTTACATGAATCAAATTCCACTGAAACACCTTGCATCTTATCTTAACATTACCCCGGGATATTTAAGCCGTATCAGAAGTCAAAAAAAATATTAGGAATTGTACTAGTACAATTGCTGGCAGGCCGGCATTAAATAATTTTACCGTAATTGAGTTATATGGTACAAATATTAAAACCCTTTCATATCGCTATTCTTAGAATAATAGTTGCTATTATTCTGCTAACTCATTCGCTCCCATCTATTGTTACTGGTGATGTAAACCTATTTGGCAAATTATATCTTAATGAAGTTGGCTTTGCGCCTTTTGGAGTTGCACTTGCCTGGACCATTAAGCTTTCGCATATTGTAGCAGCAGTATGTTTAATTTTAAATCGATGGATACTTCTTCCCTGTCTTGTTACCATAGCTGTCCTTTTAACGGGAATATTTTTGGTTCATTTAAAAGATGGATGGTTTGTAGTTGGTGGGGGTAGAAATGGGATTGAATATAATGTGTTGTTGATTGCGGTAATATGTAGTATTTTACTATATAACTATCATAGTAAAAAGAAGAATGCAGTGTAATGTTTTGTATATATACTTTCGATTGTAATATTCAGCGTCTAAGAAATGAAAGCAATTATACATACCAGATACGGTCCCCCCGAAGTAGCAAAACTATCAGAAGTTGCTAAACCTGTACCTAAGGATGATGAAGTGCTTATTAAAGTGTATGCAACAACTGTAAACCGGACGGACTGTGGCTTCCGTAGTGCCGAATATTTTATTTCAAGGTTTTGGAGTGGATTATTTAGGCCAAAGTATAAAACCTTAGGTTGTGAGTTTGCCGGAGAAATTGAGGCTGTAGGAAAAAATGTAACTACATTTAAAAAGGGAGATAGAGTTTTTGGCTATAATGATCAAAAATTTGGTGGACATGCAGAGTTTTTAACTATTAAGGAGAATGATACAATTGCATTAATTCCTCCTAATTTAAACTATACAGAAGCTGCGCCAATAACTGAAGGTGCTCATTATGCATTAGGTAATATACGGGCAGCAAAAGTAAAGCAGGGAAATACCGTGTTAGTATATGGTGCAACAGGTGCTATCGGATCTGCAGCGGTTCAACTACTAAAACATTTTGGAGCAAAGGTTGTTGCGGTATGCAATACCAAAAATGTATCGCTTGTCAAAAGTTTAGGAGCTGATATTGTAATTGATTATGAAACAAGCAATTTTACTGAGACCCATGTAAAATTTCAATTCATTTTTGATGCCGTAGGAAAAAGTTCGTTTCAACAATGCAAACCCTTGTTGAATAAAGGGGGCATTTATATCTCAACGGAATTAGGAAAATATGCTGCCAATGTTTTCTATGCGTTGTTTACACCTCTATTTAGTGACAAGAAAGTGTTGTTTCCCATTCCAACATTTAAAAAAGAGGATATCGAGTTTTTGAAAGTATTAGTTGAGCAAGGTGAGTATGCTCCACTGATTGACAGAGCCTACAAGCTGGAAGAAATAGTGGAAGCCTATAAGTATGTAGAGACAGGACAAAAAATTGGGAATGTAGTAGTTACGGTACGATAGGAATGTTAGAAGTAGAAAAATAATTGTCATCTCTCCAATTCTAAGACAGACTTTTCCTTTGCTTCCAGTAATGAAGAAACACCATTGCTTAAAAATTCATCCACACTCCTGGCACATTCCCGCCCTTCGCTAATGGCCCACACCACCAAACTTTGTCCGCGGCGCATATCTCCCGCCGTAAATATTTTTGAAATGTTGGTCCGATAGTCTTTTTCTGATGCTTTTACATTTCCCCTTTCATCCAGGCCTATGCCCAGGTCATTAATAAAACCAATATGCTGCGGATGTACAAAGCCCATAGCTAATAAAGCTAACTCACAAGGAATTTCTCGTTCGCTTCCGGCTACTTCAATAAACTGTGCAGGGCGGCCATCTAGAATTTTCCATTCCAGGTCAACGATCTTTAATGCTTTCAACTTTCCGTTTTCATCACCAATAAATTCTTTCGTTGCAACTGCCCATTGTCTTGTTGCACCTTCTTCATGTGACGAAGTTGTTTTAAGCAACATCGGGTAGGATGGCCAGGGCATAAAATCATTTCTTTCCTGGGGAGGCTTTGGCAATAATTCAAATTGTGTAACTGATAGGGCACCATGCCGGTTAGAAGTACCTACGCAATCACTACCTGTATCGCCACCGCCAATGACCACTACGTTTTTGCCGGTAGCTGTTACTTCTTCCTGTAAAATATTACTTTCTATTGCTGCATTGGAAAGAAAATCTTTTCCCGCCACTCTTTTATTGTTTTGTTTTAAGAAGTCCATGGCGAAATGGACACCGTTCAATTCTCTACCTGGCACAAATAAATTTCTTGGTGTAGTGCTGCCACCTGCTAATACAATTGCATTGAATTCCCGCAACACATCATTGATGCTAATATTAACTCCCACATTGGCAAGGCATCTGAATACAATTCCTTCCTCTTCCATCAATTTAATTCTTCTATCTACCACCCATTTATCTAATTTAAAATCTGGAATACCATAGCGCAACAAACCGCCTGGTGCATCGTCTCTTTCAAAAACTGTTACACTATGACCTGCATAATTTAATTGTGCTGCTGCAGCTAGACCCGCCGGGCCAGAACCTATAACCGCAACTTTTTTTCCCGAACGAAGATTAGGTCTCCTTGGTTTTACAAAACCTTTATCGAAAGCGATCTCTATAATATGTTTTTCTATTTCTTCAATAGCAATTGCAGGTTGATTGATTCCAAGCACACAAGCGGTTTCGCAAGGTGCAGGACAAATCCGACCAGTAAACTCCGGAAAATTATTAGTCGAAGTCAAAATTTCGTAGGCTTCTTTCCAATCTTGCTTATATACGGCATCATTGAACTCAGGTATCACATTTCCTAACGGGCAACCATGATGACAAAACGGAACACCACAATCCATGCAACGGGCTGCCTGCTGATTCAACGTAGCTTCTGTATATCGTTCTACAAATTCATTATAATGCTTCAACCGTTCTTCTACGGATTGCCTACCCGGAAGTTCTCTTGCAAATTCTTTAAAGCCTGTTGGTTTACCCATCTCTACAGTTTATAGTTTGTTGTTTTTAGTTTGTAGTTAGCGAAATCATCGGGTGTCTTTCGGACTTTCCGTCTTCCCGACTTTCTGACTTTTATGCAGTAATGCCTTCTTATAATCCTTCGGGAACACTTTTATAAAATGCTGTAACTGATTATCCAGGTCATCCACAATAAACTTAGCAACTGTACTGCCAGTATATTCATAATGCTTTTGCAGCATCGTAAATAATTCATTCTTATCATCCAAATTACATTCATCCAGATCGACCATTTCCTTATTACAGTTGTCAGCAAATTTTCGATTTACATCATATACATAAGCTATACCACCACTCATGCCGGCTGCGAAATTTCTTCCAGTATCGCCGAGAATGATTACTTGTCCACCCGTCATGTACTCGCAACCATGGTCGCCAACTGATTCAACTACTACATTGGCCCCGGAGTTTCGTACACCAAATCGTTCGCCAGCTTTACCTCTTATATATGCTTCTCCCGACGTGGCACCATAAAACGCTACATTACCAATAATGCTATTCTCTTCCGGATTGTATGTAGCAGTTTTTGCCGGGTAGATAATCAGTTTAGCACCACTTAATCCTTTGCCGAAATAATCATTGGCATCCCCTTCTAATTCTAATGTTATTCCTTTTGTATTGAAGGCACCAAAACTTTGTCCCGCTGTTCCGGTAAAGTTGAAATGAATACTGTTATCCGGTAAGCCAGCTGCCTTATATTTTTTTGTTATTTCATTGGAGAGAATAGTGCCAATGGTTCGATCAGTATTCTTTACTTCAAAACTTGCTTGAATGGGTTGCCCATTTTCAATTGCTGGTATTGCAGCTTCTAATAATTTCCAATCGAGGCTTATGTCTAAACCATGGTCTTGTACCTCGCTGCAATAAATAGTATTGTAAACAGAATTTGGTTCTTTATAGAGCACAGCAGATAGATCGAGGTTTTTATATTTCCAATGTTGAATTCCTTCTCTTATTTCCAGGCTATCAACTTGGCCAATCATTTCATTCACGGTTCTGAAACCTAACTCTGCCATTATCTCTCTTAACTCTTGTGTGATCATTTTAAAAAAATTCACAACATTTTCAGGGTCGCCTTTAAAACGATTTCGTAGTTCAGGATCTTGTGTGGCTACACCAACCGGGCAGGTATTCATATGACACTTACGCATCATTATGCAACCTTCTACTACCAATGCAGCGGTAGCAATGCCCCATTCTTCTGCACCCAATAATGCAGCAACAGCAATATCTCTTCCTGTTTTTAATTGTCCATCTGCTTGTACTACAACACGACTTCTTAATTTATTTTTTACCAAAGTTTGTTGTGTTTCAGCTAATCCTAATTCCCATGGAAGGCCAGCATGTTTAATTGAACTAACGGGTGATGCACCTGTACCACCATCATGTCCTGCGATCAATACCACATCTGCTTTTGCTTTGGTTACACCGGCTGCAATTGTTCCTACACCAGCTTTGCTTACCAGCTTCACACTTATTCTTGCTTTGCGATTGGCATTTTTCAGATCATAAATTAATTGTGCCAAATCTTCAATGGAATAAATATCATGATGCGGTGGGGGTGAGATCAATCCAACCCCTGGAGTAGCATGACGAACTTTCCCTATCCAGTCGTCTACTTTATGTCCGGGTAATTGTCCACCTTCTCCCGGCTTGGCACCTTGTGCCATTTTTATTTGCAGTTCATCTGCTTCGGTTAGATATAAACTTGTTACACCAAATCTTGCTGATGCTACTTGTTTGATGGCACTACGCATAGAATCTCCATTCGGCAACATCTCATATCTTCTTTCATCTTCTCCACCTTCTCCGGTATTTGATTTTCCACCGAGACGATTCATTGCAATAGCCAATGTAGTATGTGCTTCCCATGAAATGGAACCAAAACTCATGGCACCCGTAGCAAAACGTTTATATATATTCTCTGCTGCTTCTACTTCATCTATACTTATTGAAGGACGATTCTTTTTAAATTGAAACAGGCTGCGTATGGTACAAGCTTTTTCTCCCTGATCATTTACCAGCTTTGAATATTTTTTGAAGGTGGCAAAGTCGTTCATCTTTGTTGCATGCTGCAACAAGTGTATAGTTTGCGGATTGAATAAATGAAATTCACCTTTTCGTTTCCATTGATAAATACCACCAACTGGTAACCGGTCGACCGGAATATCTTTTTTGCTGAAGGAAAAGAAATGTTTAGCTAAGGTTTCTTTAGCAATTTCATCCAATCCCATTCCTTCAATTCTGGAAGTAGCACCGGTGAAATATTTATTGACTACTTCTTTGTTTAAGCCGAGTATTTCAAATATCTGTGCTCCCTGGTAAGATTGCAAGGTAGAGATACCCATTTTAGAAAACACTTTTAGTAAACCATCATTCACCGCCTTGATATAGTTTTTCTTTAACTCATCTTCAGGTAAGGAAGTTTGCAGCTTCCCTGTTTCTTTCAGATCTCTAATTGAAGAAAGTGCTAAGTAGGGATTGATAGCTGTTGCACCAAAACCGATCAGGCAGGCAAAGTGATGTACTTCCCATACATCGCCAGCTTCAACGATGATTCCAACATTACCCCGCATTCCTTTGCGGATAAGATGGTGATGAATGGCGGATGTTGCAAGAAGAGATGGGATAGGAGCATGGTTGGAATCGATAGCTCTGTCTTGTAAGATCAATACTTTAAAACCATCTTCTACTGCATCTACTGCATAACCACATACTCTTTCCAATCCTTTTTTCAATGAACCGGGTTTTCCATCTGCTTTAAAATAGCATTGAATGGTTTTTGATTGAAATAATCCAGTATCAATACTTCTGATTTTTTCCAGTTCATAATTACCAAGCACAGGATGTTTTAGTGCAACACTGTGACAGGTGAGCGGTTCTTCCAATAAAAGATTTCCATTATTACCAGCAAAGGTTGCCAGCGACATTACCAATCTTTCACGGATCGGATCAATCGGTGGATTAGTTACCTGTGCAAAAAGTTGTTTGAAATAACTGCTTAGATGTTGGGGCTGGTCGCTCAGTATTGCCAATGGGACATCCGTTCCCATAGAGCCGATCGGTTCTTTACCTTCAAGTGCCATCGGAGCAATTATATTGTCGAGATCTTCTGTAGAAAAACCAAATGCTTTTTGGTATTTAAAAACCTGGTCATGCTCCAGGTGAGTGAACATTACTCTTGGCTCTGGTAATTCTTCCAGTCGTATTTTATATTTATTCAACCATTCGCCATAAGGTTTCTGCGAACAGATCTCTTTTTTTAAATCATCATCGCTGATGATTTTCCCTTTTTCCATATCCACCACAAACATTTTTCCCGGTTGCAATCTACCTTTTTCCAATATCATTGCAGGATCCACCGGAAGTACACCGGTCTCTGAGGCCATGATAACCCGATCATCTTTTGTAACACAATATCTTGAAGGACGAAGTCCGTTCCTATCTAACGTAGCACCGATAATTTTTCCATCAGTAAATGAAATGGAAGCAGGACCATCCCATGGCTCCATGAATGAAGAGTGAAATTCATAGAATGCTTTTTTTACGGGATCCATTTCTTCATGTCCATCCCAGGCTTCTGGTATCAGCATCATCATTACATGTGGTAATGAACGACCTGTTAAGGTAAGCAACTCGATCATATTATCGAGACAAGCAGAATCGCTTTGTCCTTCCGTTACTATTGGCAGTAACATTTCCATTTCTTCTTTGCTGAAGTATGGAGTAGTAAAACCTTTTTCACTTGTCTTCAACCAATTCAAATTCCCCTGCAATGTATTGATCTCACCATTGTGTGCAATGTAGCGGAATGGTTGTGCCAGTTTCCAGGAGGGAAATGTATTTGTAGCAAATCTTGAATGCACTAAGCCAAAAGCACTAACCAATCTTTTATTACTTAGATCAGGAAAGTATTGACGAACCTGTCCGCTTGTTAATTGACCTTTGTAAACAATTGTTTTGTACGAGAGAGAAGCAATATAAAATCCGATCTCATCTTTTCTTACCGTGCTATTAATAAGATGCGTAGAGTAATTGCGAAGGATGAATAATTTTCTTTCAAAATCATCCGGGTTTGAAATATGATCGGGGCAAGCAACAAATACCTGTTCCATTTCAGGTTCTACACTTAATGCAGTCGGGCCAATATCATGTGTATTAACAGGAACTTTCCTGTAAGTAAGAATTTCAAGTCCTATTTTTTCGGCGGTGCGATTAAATATTTCACGGCATTCTTCCCGTAAACGGATTTCTTTTGGAAAGAAAACCATCCCTACCGCATATTTACTAAAAGATGGTAGATGGACACCAAGTTTCAAACATTCGTCAAAGAAAAATTCATGCGGGGTTTGAATCATAATGCCGGCGCCATCACCCGTATTGTTTTCACAACCACATGCGCCTCGGTGTTCCATGTTTTCCAACACAGTCAATGCATCAGCTATATGTTGATGTGATTTATGCCCTTTGATATTGGCTACAAAACCAATACCGCATGCATCATGCTCAAAAGATGGATCATATAATCCCTGGTTACCTGCCATGTGGTGCAATGTTAAAATGAAGAATACAGTCCTTAACTAAGTTCTATGGCAAGCAATACATCTGAAAATACAAAATAGTCTTCAGCAGGAGAAAGGATTATAGATGTAATTATCCACAAATATGGTGGACTAATCAACTTAGATTAAATACCCGAACAACTGATCGTTTTTATTTATTTCGGAGAAACCGATATTGGAGTCTTCCATTTTTTTCAATAGCAAATCATAGTCGGATCGACACTGCAATTCTACACCTACTAATGCAGGTCCGTTTTCTTTGTTTGTCTTTTGCATGTACTCAAATCGGGTAATATCATCTGTTGGGCCCAGTACATTATTTACAAATTCTTTCAATGCACCGGGACGTTGTGCAAAGCTTATCAAAAAATAATGTTTCAATCCTTCGTATTGCAGGCTTCGTTCTTTTATTTCCTGCATACGATCAATATCATTGTTGCTGCCGCTTACCATGCAAACAACATTTTTTCCTTTTATCATAGCTGCATAATCATCTAATGCTGCTATCGACATTGCACCGGCGGGTTCTACAACAATAGCATCTTCATTATATAATTTTAGAATAGTTGAACAAACTTTTCCTTCGGGTACTAAATGCATATCATCTAATACATCTTTGCAAATGGAGAAAGTAAGGTCTCCCACTCTTTTCACAGCAGCGCCATCTACAAATCGTTCTATACTTTTTAATGTAACAGGATGTCCTGCTTTCAATGCCTCCGTCATGGAAGGAGCACCTTCAGGTTCTATTCCAACAATTTTTGTTTTAGGAGAATAGGTTTTAAAGTAAGTGCCAACGCCAGCACTTAATCCACCCCCACCAACCGGGACGAATAGAAAATCAACATCGGGCTGGTCTTCTAAAATTTCAACAGCAACAGTTCCCTGACCTTCAATAATTCGATAGTCATCGAAAGGAGGAATGAATGTCATGTTGTTTTCTTCGGTAAATTGTTTAGCGGCATTTGCACAATCATCAAATGTGTCGCCAACCAATTTTACGTCGATGAAATGTTCACCAAACATTCTTGTCTGGTTTACTTTTTGGCGGGGAGTTATGATTGGCATAAACACTACACCTTTTACATTCAGTTTTTTACAACTGTACGCAAAACCTTGTGCATGATTACCAGCACTGGCACATACCACTCCATTTTGCAATTGCTCAGGGTGCAGGGAGCTCATCATATTATAAGCTCCCCGCAATTTATAGGAGCGAACAATCTGCAGATCTTCTCTTTTTAAAAAAATATTACACTGGTATTTTTTTGAAAGATTATGATTAAAAGTAAGTGGTGTTCTGTTCACTACTTTCTTTAATCGCAGATATGCAGCCGCAAAATCCAATTGTATCGTATTGTTAGTTATTAACATTATACAATGAATTGTTTTTCTACCGCTTCTGTTTTATGTACCAATTTGGTAAGTACTTCTTTAGTTGAAGGAGTTGATGTAGCAGTAGCACTTGCTTTCGGTTGATTCTCCGGACGCAGACTTCTCACTGTTTTGCCTGACTGCCATAATTCACTTTCACGCAATTCCTTTAATTCCTCTTCTAATTTTTCCCTGTAATCAGCTTTGCTGTTGCTATCAATAGAACGCTGTGATTCTTTTCCAGCAGCAACACTTTCATAGAGTTCGGTAAAAACGGGCTTTGTAGCATC
>LNFJ01000150.1 GCA_001464625.1 Bacteroidia bacterium Ga0077558
GTTTCCTGCGCCATCAGGTAAAAACAACTTATCATACCCAAAACGGGAATTAAAGAAAGTTTTTTAGTGAACGATAAATAACCCATGATAAGTGCTATCAGCCAGAAAGCTGCCATCGGCCATGTTTCGCCTGTCCATATATCTTCTGTAAAATGCGTAGGCACATTCGTAACGATCAGTACAATTGCTGCAACAAGTAATATTGGATAAATAAACTGTGCATTGGCATACGGCACTTTGAATTTACTCTCCGGTCTATCCTTCCGCTGTTGTAAAACTAGAATACCTCCGCATACCATTACAAATGCAAACAGGGTTCCTATACTAGTTAGTGATAATACTTCGCCAAGGTTTAGGAACAATGCTGGTATAGCTACTACAATACCTGTAAGTATTGTTGAGAAAGAGGGTGTTCCGTATTTGGGATGAATTTTTGAAAATATTTTAGGCAACAATCCATCCCGGCTCATACTCATCCATATCCTGGGCTGTCCCATCTGGAATACCAGCAATACACTGGCTGTAGCAACGATTGCACTAATAGCAACAACACCGGAAATAAATTTCAATCCTTTCTCATCAAATACCATGGCCAAAGGATCTCCTACATTTAATTTGGTATAATGCACCATACCTGTAAGCACTAAGGCTAACAACACATATACTACGGTACAAATAATAAGTGAATTGATCATTGCTTTAGGTAGATCCCGTTGTGGATTTTTACACTCTTCGGCTGTGGTAGAAATAGCATCAAAGCCGATATAAGCAAAGAATACTGCTGATACTCCCTTCATAATACCACCAAAACCTTCAGGACTAAATGGCGACCAGTTATCCGGATTGATATAGAAAGCTCCTAGTACAATTACAAAAAATATAACTGCAAGTTTTAGAATTACCATCAGGTTACTCGCAGATCTGGATTCTTTGATTCCCCGGAATACGATATAAGTAATTAAAGCAACGATCATTAATGCCGGTATATCCATAACAATACGAAATCCACCAATGGTAGGAGCATTAGCCCAGGCAGAAACTGCTTCTTGTGTAGCAGATGCTTTGGCCGTCATATAATCCATCGTCATCCAATCAGGAATATGCATTCCGGCTTTGGTCATCAGGTTGGTAAAATAATCACTCCAGGAAATCGCCACCGCAATATTGCCAATCGCATATTCCATCAACAGATCCCAACCAATGATCCAGGCAAATATTTCTCCGAAGGCGACATACGAATAGGTATAAGCACTTCCCGATACCGGAACAGTTGATGCAAACTCAGCATAACATAAGGCGGCAAATCCACAGGCAATAGCTGTAAAAATGTAAAGGAATACAACACCAGGCCCACCATTGGATGCCGCAGAACCAATTCCACTAAATATTCCAGCACCGATTACCGCTGCTACACCAAAGAATGTAAGGTCACGAACACCCAATACTTTTTTTAGTCCTAATGAATGTCCATCGCCTTGCCCTGCTTCGGCTTCTTTTAAAATATGCGAATCAGTTGGTTTTGAGGAGGTTAAAATAGGAAAAAAAATGATTGGAGAATGATTTTCCTGTTGCCTTTTAATCAAGTAGTATAAAATGCATGATTTTAATCATTCAAAGCATAAACAAGCATCATTTTTTGCTGACCGCTGATACTACAATTTTGTGTCAGCAAAAAAGAAAATATATGGAAACAACTATCAAACATGTTTATGCACCAATATCGGCAAAACAAAACAGCCGAACTTCCCTGTGGAAACAGTTTATAAATTGGGCTGATCAACAAGAGGAAAATCGATTTGGATGGACGGCCGTTTCAATAGCTGGTCATGGCTGTGTGTTTACAATAATAACTGTAGCAATGATCCTGTTTACGGGCAATAATTTTATATTTTGGCCATTTGCCATAGGTGCTATGACGATATGTCTTGTTGCAAACCTTGCAGCTTTACCCACTAAGATTACAATACCCATACTATTCTTTAGTGTGTTGATAGATCTAGTAATTATCGGTATTTGTTTGACCAATGGCTTTGATCTGGCAGCAAGTTACCGGTAACTTAATGTTCCCGTTTCACTAAGAATTGTGCAAGATCTTTTAGTGGCTGTTTTCTTTTGGATAAAACAGCAATGTCATCAAGATGTGCCAGTGCTTCATCAAGATATTTATTCTTTAATGTAAGAGCCCATTCGTCCACCTTACAATCACGATAAATCGTTAATACTTTTTCGATTTTATCAGCGGAGTTGTTAGCAAGTAGTTGCTGCAACTCCTTTTTTTGTGCCGGAGAAGCGGTTTCCAACGCATGTAACAACAGGAATGTTTTTTTATTGGCCAGTATATCGCCACCCACTTGCTTACCAAATTTTTTAGGGTCACCAAAGGCATCTAAATAATCATCCTGTACCTGAAATGCGATACCAAGTTTTTTTCCAAAGTCATACAACAAGTGTTGGTTTCTCTCACCTGCCCCACCTAGTATGGCGCCGGTTTGTAAACTGGCGGCTAGTGCTACAGAAGTTTTAAGTTCAATCATTTTAAGATAAGCATCCAGGCTTACTGTATCCATGCTTTCAAAATCCATATCCATTTGCTGGCCTTCGCAAACTTCTTTGGCTGTTGTATTGAATAAACGAAGAATGGATTGGATATATTCTACACTGATCTTATTCAATTCTTCATAAGCTGCAACCAGCATCACATCACCGGCAAGTATCGCTGTGTTTTCTCCAAACTTGGTATGCACTGTTTCCATACCACGGCGAAGTGGTGCTTTATCCATTATGTCATCATGGATCAGCGTAAAGTTGTGAAAGAGTTCAATGGCTGTTCCCACATGCCAGGCATCTTCTTTTATTTCTTCAAAAAGTTCATTGCCCATCAGGCACAGCACCGGACGAATTCTTTTACCTCCAATCTTTAAAAAATATTCGTTGGGATCGTACAGCGTAGCAGGTTCAGCAGGGAAATGCCGTTTATCAAAGTGGATAGCAAATTTTTGGGACAGCAGTTCGAATGATTGCATAAAGTTTATTTAATCACAAAAACGTAAAAGGAACATAAAGATGAAATTATCAATAATTTGTTTTCCACTTACGTTTACTTTGAATTTTTTCTGCTTGCTTTTTTCTTTGGTATCACTGGCTCTTTTTCTTGTAACTCACCCGTCACCACCCACTCATAATCCAATTGCCTTTTAGTAAGATTAGCGGCCACTACTTTTATCATTACCTTATCCCCCATTCTGAATTTTTTACCGCTGCGTTGACCCACCAAACAATAATCAGTTTCTACATGGCGAAATTCATCATACTCCAGCAAACTATTTACACTTACCAGTCCTTCGCATTTATGTTCTACGGTCTCTACCCAAAAACCAAAGCTGGCTACACCGCTTATCACTCCTTCAAATTCTTCGCCCAGGTAATTTTTCATATACTGTACCTGCTTGTATTTATTGGAAGCTCTTTCCGCTTCCATCGCTGCTCTTTCTCTTTCGCTGGTGTGTTTACATTTTTCCTCTAACTTTTTATCGGGATTAATCTTATTATTTAATACTTGTTCTAATATGCGATGCACCTGCACATCAGGATAACGACGTATGGGTGAAGTAAAATGGCAGTAATGTTCAAAACCCAGTCCATAGTGACCAACATTCTCAATGGTATATTTTGCTTTCGCCATGGTGCGGATACCTAATTGCTCCAGCACATGCTGCTCCGGCTTACCATGTACATCTTTTAGTAACTGATTAAAAGATTTAGCAATTGCATCAGGTGATGATGTATCGAATGTATGGCCGAACTTTTTAGCGAATGCCGCAAATGGCAACAATTTAGCTTCATCCGGGTCATCATGGGTACGATAAGGAAATGGTAAGGGCTTGCCATTCACCTTTATTTTTGAAATATTTTCTGCCACTGTCCGGTTTGCCAGCAACATAAACTCTTCAATTAGTTGATGCGCTTCTTTGCTTTCCTTGATCATAATACCGATCGGGTCACCTTTCTCATTTAATTTAAAACGAACTTCTTGAGAAGAGAAATTGATAGCTCCGTTATTAAACCGTTTCTTGCGGAACCGTTGTGCTATATCATTCAGTATTAAAACTTCCTCAGCGTACAATCCGGCTTTCTTCTCAATTGTTTCCTGCACTTCTTCATACGTAAACCGATGATCGGAATGAATGACTGTTTTACCTAACCAATACTGTTTAACTTCTGCCTTTGGTGTTAATTGGAAAATAGCAGAGAATGTAAGTTTATCTTCCTTTGGACGAAGTGAGCAAAGAAAATTAGAAATATGTTCAGGCAACATCGGATTTACTCTATCGGGCAAGTAAACTGAAGTGGCCCGTTGGTATGCTTCTTTATCCAATTCATTATCCGGTTCTACATAATGACTAACATCAGCTATATGCACTCCCACTTCATAATTTCCATTCTTTAACTTTCTGAATGAAATGGCATCATCAAAATCTTTTGCATCAACCGGATCTATTGTTATAGTAAAAACGTCACGGATATCCTTTCTCTTTTTGATTTCTTCGCTGGAAATGGTATCGGGTATTCTTGCGGCTACTTCCAATGCTTCATCCGAAAATTGTAATGCAAACCCTGCTTCCAGTAAAATCTCTTTCATGGCTGCATCATTGCTATTCTCTGCATTCAATACAGAAACTACTTCACCAACTGGTCTTTTACCATCGGTATCCCATTGCACCAACTTTACTACTACTCTATC
>LNFJ01000151.1 GCA_001464625.1 Bacteroidia bacterium Ga0077558
GAAGAAACAAATGCTTTATCGAGTATTTCTTTCTTTACGAGTTTGTAAGAATGTACAGCCTGGTGCCATTTAAAAAGATCTTCAACAGTAGAAAGAAGAGAACCTGCAGCATAAGGCTGTGTCATACTAAGGAAATCTGTGTTTGCCACACCGTCTTTTGCCGGTTCATAACCAGAAACCCGGTTTTTAATAAGGGGAATATGATCGCCATAATAAGAATTTGTCATTCCCAGCGGCTTAAAGATATTATCAACAATATACTCAGGGTAAGTTTTACCAGATGCTTTTTCAATAATAAAACCTAGTAAAATATAACCTGAATTATTATAATCCCATTTAGTACCCGGAGCAAAATCCATTGGCTGATTCTTGAAATAGTCAACAAGGGCAGCGGGAGTAAAATCTTTTCGGCGTACCTGGTCGTCCCATTCATTCATGTTGGTATAGCTTTTTATACCCGATGTGTGATTGAGTAATTGCTCAACAGTAATAGTATATCCATGCGTAGGATAGTCGGGAATAAACTTTTTTATATCGTCCTGCAGGTCTAGTTTGCCTTTTTCGAGTAATTGTAATATGGCCACAGCCGTAAATTGTTTGCTGATGGAACCGATACGAAAAACATTATCAATTTGCATCGGAACATTTAACTCCAGGTTGGCCATACCCATTGCTTTCTTGTAAATGACTGTTCCTTTCCGGGCTATTAATGCTGTAGCACCTGTTTCATTGGATTTATAAACGGTAGCCAAAAGCTTATCAATTTTTCCAAATAGTTCGGTATCGGCTTTAGATATTGGCTGCGCATTCAAATAGGTGGAAAATAGCAGGGATAGCACAAGTGAAAAACAAATAGTGATTTTCATGTTGACTGGTTTATTAGTTGGTGAAGTAAAATTATGCTAATGGAATAATATATAACATATAGAATAATTTAATGGTTACTGCACAAGTATGATTTTTGGCTAAGCTGCTGGTTGGATAATAAGGGAAATATTTGGAAACTAACAATCGTTATCTTTGCGGCCAAATAATTACATCTATATGAAGGAAGTATATATTATCTCGGCTGTTCGTACTCCTATGGGAAGTTTTGGTGGTTCTTTAAAAGTATTATCGGCCACACAGTTAGGTGCAATAGCTATAAAAGGTGCATTGGCAAAAGCAGGTATTAAACCTGAACAAGTGCAGGATGTATTGATGGGTTGTGTAATACAAGCTAACCTGGGACAAGCTCCGGCGAGGCAAGCCGCAAAATTTGCAGGACTGCCAAATGAAGTTAATTGTACAACAGTAAATAAAGTCTGCGCCAGTGGTATGAAAGCCATTGCTCAGGCTGCACAGAGTATTATGCTTGGTGATGCGGATATTGTAATAGCAGGAGGTATGGAAAGTATGAGTAATGTTCCTTTTTATGCTGATAGCACAAGATGGGGAAATAAATATGGCAACGTATCATTAATAGATGGCCTGGCAAAAGATGGCTTGACAGATGTATATGATGGTAAAGCAATGGGAAATGCTGCTGAATTGTGTGCAAAGGAATGCGGGATCAGCAGAGAAGACCAGGACCATTTTGCCATTGAAAGTTATAAACGTTCACAGGCTGCCTGGGAGGCTGGAAAATTTGATAATGAAATCGTACCAGTTGAAATTCCTCAACGTAAAGGCGATCCAATTGTTTTTGCAAAAGACGAAGAGCCGTTCAATGTAAAGTTTGATAAAATTGCAACGCTTAATCCTGCATTTATAAAAGATGGAACAGTAACAGCTGCCAATGCATCAACCATGAATGATGGTGCTGCGGCATTAGTTTTAATGAGTAAAGAAAAAGCAGAAGAACTAGGATTAAAGCCTATCGCAAAAATAAGGTCGTTTGCGGATGCGGAACAAGCACCAGAATGGTTTACTACAAGTCCTGCGATAGCAGTACCTAAAGCAGTTGCGAAGGCAGGGTTAAAAATGGAAGACATCAGCTATTGGGAATTGAACGAAGCGTTTGCAGTTGTAGGTATCGAAAATAGTAAACGAATGAAACTGGATCCATCAAAAGTGAATATACATGGGGGAGCTGTCTCCTTGGGTCATCCTCTTGGGTGCAGTGGTGCAAGAATAATCGTTACATTAATTAATGTACTAAAAGCTAATAATGCAAAGTATGGAGCCGCAGGTATTTGTAATGGCGGAGGTGGTGCATCAGCAATGGTGATTGAAAACTTGTAATTTACTTCATAATAAATGAAAGCTTCCTGATTGCGGGAAGCTTTTTATATTTTAATACCTTTCAGTATGTCAATAGAAATACGATACGCTACTATTGCAGATGCAGTACTGATTGCAGACATGAGCCGACAGACTTTTTATGAAACCTTTGTTGAGCATAACACAAAGGAGGATATGGATAAGTTCATGAACGAACAATTTACCCGTGAACAATTGATAAGAGAAGTAGGTACTACAGGTAATATCTTTTTATTAGCAATTGATAATAAAGTGCCGGTTGGTTATGTAAGAATGAGGGATGGAGAAAACCGTATCGAATTTGCCGGTAAATCATCTATCGAAGTAGCAAGAATTTATGCACTAAAATCCGTTATCGGAAAAGGAGTTGGAAAAGCACTACTGCAAAAATGTATTGATATAGCAGTGGAAGCAAGCAAAGAAATCATATGGCTAGGAGTATGGGAAAAAAATGACCGGGCAATTGCTTTCTATAACAAATTCGGATTTGAAAAATTTGCCAGCCATGATTTTGTATTGGGCAATGATGTACAAAGAGATTGGCTAATGAAAAAAGTAATCCAATGATTTTTTTCTTTTTTTTGTTTGTCATTTAAAATTTTTGATGCTTTTGTTTTAAATTATGTAATTTATTGTAAAACAGTTCTGTAAAATAAGGATGACTAATGACAACTGACATAATTAATATCAAACTACTGGTAAATGCCCGACCAATCAATCAACTACTTCGTGGAAAAGAACTGGCACAACTACCTTGTATCGAAAACGCCTATTTAACTATCGAGGATGGAATAATTTCAGAATATGGACTTATGTCTGAAATCAAAAATCAAAAATCAAAAATCAAAAATACTATTGATGCTTCCGGACAATTCATCCTTCCTGCCTGGTGCGATTCGCATACCCACCTTGTTTTTGCTGCCAGCAGGGAAGAAGAATTTGTAGATAAAATAAAGGGGTTAAGTTATGCTGATATTGCTGCAAAGGGTGGTGGTATTTTAAATTCTGCCAATAAATTAAATGCAGCTACAGAAGATGAACTTTTTAATTCAGCATGGAAAAGATTAAAAGAAGTAAGCAAATTGGGAACGGGTGCTATTGAAATAAAAAGTGGTTATGGATTAACAGTAGAAGGGGAATTAAAAATGTTGCGGGTAATTAAAAGGTTGAAAGAAAAATCAAAATTATGTATTAAAGCCACTTTTTTGGGGGCACATACATACCCGCTGGCTTATAAAGATAATCACCAGGGATACATTGATGTAATAATTAACGAAATGCTGCCGGTAATTGCCAAAGAAAAACTGGCAGATTATATTGATGTGTTTTGCGAAAATGGATTCTTTTCTGCAGCAGAAACAGAAACTATTTGTAAAGCGGGTATGGAGGTTGGATTAAAACCAAAAATTCATGCTAACCAATTAAATTTATCTGGAGGTACACAAGTGGGAGTGAAGCTTGGAGCAATTAGTGTTGACCATTTAGAAACAATGGATGAGGATGCAATTAAATCCTTGGCTGGTTCTGATACTATTGGTACACTATTACCAACGGCAGCTTTTTTTCTTCGAATGCCATTTCAACCAGCGAGAGAATTAATTGATGCAGGATGTGTAATTGCATTGGCATCCGATTATAATCCCGGATCATCGCCATCCGGAAATATGAATTTGGTAGTCGCTATGAGTTGTATTCAAATGAAAATGTTACCGGAAGAAGCAATTAATGCTGGGACCATTAACGGAGCATATGCAATGGAATTGCAAAATGAAGTTGGTAGTATTGCAGCAGGTAAAAAAGCGAACTTGATTTTTACAAAGCCAATTTCGTCTATTGCTTATTTACCTTATGCCTTTGGCTCAAATTGTATTGATAAGGTAATGATTGCCGGAGAATTTCTATAAATGTATAGGCTATGAAATATTTTATTTTGGTTGTACTACTAAATCTTTTCGCCGTAATTTCTTTTTCGCAAAGCAGTTCTGTTGATTGCAGTGAATTTAAAACGGGTGAGTTTGCTTACCGGGATTCCGGTACAAATACTATCTGGACTATTAAAAGAACTTCAAAGCATCAAACCGAGAAGAATGAAAAAGACGGTATTGTCATAAAAAATAAAATTAAATGGTTATCTCCTTGCGAATATCAATTGACACAAACCTGGACAAATAGCAAGTCGCTTAAAAAAAGAAATAATAGCTCATTGAATTATGTAATAGTTTCAATGGCAGGCGATTCTTATAGTTATAGTTGCAATTGCAGTGATGGTACTATAAGAGGCGGAACTGTAGTTAAAATGCCTCGTTGATTAACTTCGCTCTAATTTATCTATAAAATAATGCTCTTCTAATCAGGTAAACGGGATACTTGTTGTATTTTCGGAGCAATGGCGATATTGAGATTAAAGAAGAATAAACCCGGCTTTTTTGAGCAATTAATTGTAGACAATGTTATACTGCCAGCTCATGACCGTAAAAAAGGTTTAGAATTTCTGATTGCCCTTTTTTCCGAAGTAAGACCTGCACCCGGCAAGATCAAAAAGAATGCGGAAAAAAACCTCCTGCATGTTACAGAGATGATAAAGCAACACAAAGTTGTGTTAGCGAATACACAGCATGCTTTAATTGCTCAATTACTCAGCACCGACCTTACCGCTGCCATCACAGAAAGTGGTATTCCACTGGCAAGAGGATTTTGGCAGGAATTATCTAATCGTATTAAGCATAAGTTGCTTCCCACATTGCAGGATGAAAACGATTTTCTCTACGTTATCAATAATGTTTTTTTCAAAAAAAGCGATTATATCTGGGTTGAAACAATTCCCCGGCAAGCCTGGGTTGATTTTTTTGAAGCGATTGGATTTAGTTTCAGTCCACGGCATAATTCTTTAAAAAGGGAATTGATACAGGCGTTAAAAATTCTTTCCTTTCAGGTGGCACAGTTAGGCCTTGAAAAGGAAGTATTAAGTTATTTACCCGGAGATGAGCAATATAAAGACACTTCGTTTGTATTACAGAATTATAAAGTACACCAGGTAGAAAAGCAATTGATGGAGAGTAGCGGCTTTACTGACATTGCAATCGTCTCCAGTGAATTAAAAAATATAATCGATGATTGTTATGAATTGATCGACCATATCCGGGAAAGTCACTCAGAAAAGGGAGCCAGTATACAGCAAACTTATTTGTTACTGATACTCACCAATCGATTGGAAAGAATGCAGTTGGTAATGGATGTTCTGGATGCGGATAATAAATTTGATACAGGTCGTTTTGTAGAAGTGTTCCGTTTGTTATTGCGAAATGAAAAAAGAAAGAACAGTATCCGAGAATTTTTATCTCAAGGCGTTGGCTACCTCGCTTACCAGATAGCAGAACATAAAGGCTGCAAAGGGCACATGTATATTACAAGTACCCGAAAAGAATATTATAGAATGATTATTAGTGCTATGTGGGGAGGACTCATCATTTGTTTTGTTGCCATTTTTAAAAACTTAATTGGCAAATTAAAACTGGCGCCTTTTCCACAAGGATTTTTATACAGTGTTAATTATAGCATTGGGTTCATCATGATTGAGAACACTGGTTCAACCCTTGCTACCAAACAACCGGCATTTACTGCCAGTGCTGTTGCGAGTTCATTGGATACAAAAAAGCATGGCGAGCCGGATTTGGATAACCTCGCTGCTACCATTGCGAAAGTATCCAGAAGCCAGATAGCTTCTTTCTTTGGGAATCTCATTATCGTTTTTCCCATTACATTTTTAATGGCAATGGGTTATGATATGTTGTTCCATCAGAAAATAGCAGAAGGGGATGCTGCCATGAGAATGTTGAGAGAGCAGCACCCCTGGAGAAGTCTTTCCTTGTTATATGCCTGCTTTACAGGGTTCTTTTTATTTGCCAGTGGTATCATTGCCGGTTACTGGCAAAATAAAATTCGTTATGGCCAAATTAAAGACCGGTTAAAAGAACATCCTGCATTAAAGTTTTCTATGTCGCCTAAGCGATTAGATAAACTGGCTGGCTGGGTAGAAAGAAATTTTGGTGCATTGATGGGCAATATTTCTTTGGGGTTTTTTCTTGGCTTTGCGGGCATACTCGGCAAGATATTAGGTTTACCTTTTGATATTCGTCATATCACTATCTCTGCAGGTAATACAGCCATTGGTGTTTATGGAATGGGAGTAGAAAATATTCCACCTTATTTTTTACTTGCTGTTTTAGGTGGAGTGTTAGCAATTGGTTTTTTAAATTTCCTTACCAGCTTCTCGTTGGCTTTTTTAGTAGCTGTCAAATCAAGGGGTATTCGTTTTGCGCAGTATCCCCGTTTCTTTAGAATATTGGGACGGTATTTCCTCAAACATCCAAGAGAGTTCGTATTGCCTACCAAAAAAATCATTGAACCGCTGTATAAGCCATTAGGGAAATAATTCTATTCTTTTAAAATCCACCGACAAGGTTTTCAATATCTTAGCAAGATAAATACTCAGGTATGCAACCGATTATCGAATGTGTTCCCAATTTTAGCGAAGGCAATGATTTAAATATCATCAAACAAATTACTGATCAGATAGAAACAGTAGAAGGTGTTCGATTGCTGAATGTAGATCCGGGAAAAGCAACGAACCGAACAGTAGTAACTTTTGTGGGTCATCCCGAAGCAGTAATAGAAGCTGCATTTTTAGCCATTAAAAAAGCTGGTGAATTAATTGACATGAGCAAACACAAAGGCGAACATCCAAGAATGGGTGCTACAGATGTTTGTCCATTAATTCCCATTGCCAATATCAGCATGGAAGAAACGGCGAAGTATGCACAACAATTAGCAAAAAGAGTAGGAGAGGAATTGGCACTGCCTGTTTATTTATACGAAGCAGCACAACCCAATAAAGAAAGAAATAATTTATCAGTAATACGGGCTGGCGAATACGAAGGTTTCTTTAAAAAAATAAAATTGCCGGAATGGAAACCTGACTTTGGCCCGGCTGTATTTGATGCGAAGAGAGGCGGAACAGTGATTGGTGCAAGAGATTTTTTAGTAGCGTATAATATCAATCTCAATACAACTTCTACCAGAAGAGCCAATGCCATTGCATTTGATGTACGGGAAGCAGGTAGAAAAATAAAGAATGAACAAGGTGAAGATATTGTTCAACCCGGCACATTGAAATCAGTAAAAGCTATTGGTTGGTTTATTGAAGAATATGGAGTGGCACAAATCTCCATGAATCTCACTAATATCAATGTAACACCGGTTCATATTGCATTTGATGAGGTTTGTAAAAAAGCTGATGCAAGAGGAATAAGAGTAACCGGGAGTGAGTTGGTTGGTCTTGTGCCATTAAATTCATTATTAGAAGCGGGTAGATATTTTCTAAAAAAACAAAAACGTTCCACCGGTGTAACAGAAAAAGAATTGATAAAGATCGCTGTCAAGTCAATGGGCCTTGATGAACTCGGACCGTTTAAACCGGAAGAAAGAATTATTGAATACATGCTCTACAACAAAGCCGATAGTAAGTTGGTAAGCATGACCCTGACTGATTTTGCTGACGAAACGGCCAGTGAAAGTCCGGCGCCGGGTGGTGGTTCTATTTCTGCTTATGTTGGTGCATTGGGTATCTCGCTGGCAACAATGGTAGCTAATCTTTCTTCGCATAAAAAAGGTTGGGATGACCGCTGGGAGGAGTTTAGTACATGGGCGGAAGTAGGTGAAAAGTATAAAAATGAATTAGTGAAATTGGTAGATGCAGATACAAAAGCATTTAATTTAATTATGACGGCTTTTAGTTTACCTAAATCAACCGAGGAAGAAAAAATAACAAGAAAAACAGCGATCCAGGAAGCTACAAAATTTGCTATTGAAATACCTTTTAAAGTAATGCAGGCAGCTTTTTCCAGTATGGATGTGATAAAGGCAATGGCGGAGATCGGCAATCCCAACTCAGTGTCGGATGCCGGGGTGGGTGCTTTATGTGCCCGCAGTGCCGTGATGGGGGCCTTTATGAATGTGCGGATCAATGCGGCTGGTTATGAGGATAAGAATTTTGTGGACGAAATCATTGCGAAAGGAAGGGAGATTGAGAATAAAACTTTAGCTTTAGAAGCACAGATTTTAAAAGTGGTGAATGATAAAATTGGAGTGTAAGAAAATTAACTGTGTGGGCAAAGAGTTAATATGAATAACACTTTGTGTTCTTTGTGTTTATGTGGAATAACTTTAAAACTTTTTCATGGAAAATATAGAAACAAAACCAGCAGGTAGCGAAGTAAAATCGGCTGTAATGCGGCACCTGAAAATGTATAGTAAGCAGGATGTATTATCGTTAACGAAAATCCGCCGGTTTGAAACTAAACTTGGTGAAAGGCTGCAGGTGGTAAACAATTCAGCCGATATAGAAAAATCCATCGCTGCATCTTCTGCCAGGTATGTATTGTTTGGTGTACCGGAAGATTTGGGTGCCAAAGGAAACTATGGCATAGGCGGTGCTGATACGTTATGGATTCCATTTTTACAAAGTTTACTGAATATTCAAAGCAATGATTTTTTTGATGGGGGTGAAATATTGCTCGTCGGACATTTTGATTTTGGCGATATGCAATATCTCATCGATACAACAGCGAGAGGGGAGGAAGAAAAAATTGAAGCCTACCGTCATGCTGTAATTGCTATTGATGATGAAGTAGAACATTTGACTAAGATCATTACAGAAGCCAAAAAAATCCCAATTGTAATTGGTGGAGGTCATAATAATACATACCCATTAATAAAAGGAGCGGCAAAAGGCTGGCATAAAGCCGGTGTACTTCCGTTAGCACAAATTAATTGCATCAACTTAGATGCTCATGCCGATTATCGTCCATTGGAAGGAAGACACAGCGGCAATGCATTTCGCTATGCAGAAGAAGATGGTTACTTACAGAAATATTGTGTAGTAGGGTTACATGAAAACTACCTGCCGCAAAATGTATGGATTGATATGGTGAACAATCCGTTTATTGATTGCATCACCTTCGAAGATATTTTTGTACATGAGAAAAGAACATTTATGCAAGCAGTTTCTCATGCCACCGGATTTACAGAAGATACATTGACCGGTATTGATCTCGACCTTGACTCCATTCAAAATACATTGAGTAGTGCAATGACACCGGTAGGTATTTCGCCCATGCATGCACGGCAATATATTTCTTTTGCAGCTGCAGATAGCAAACCAGCATACCTGCACATCTGCGAAGGGGCAACCCGGTTATCGGATGGCAGAACCGATGCTACAAGTGGTAAATTGATCAGCTACCTCGTAAGTGATTTTATAAAAGGAATGGCTTTGTAGTTTTACCAATAGATGTATAAAAAAAATGCACTCAATTGAGTGCATTTTTTTATTTAGTTACATGATCTTATGCTTCAACAGGTGTTAAATACTGTGTGTAGCTATAACCCTCTTCGCCATCATCAGTTTTTATTACCCACCATTGGTCATTTTCTTTTCTAACCAACGTAACAATTTCATGACGGGCAGCTTTGCCAATTATTTCATCATTGGTGCTTGGCCCTTTTCGAATGTTAAGATTACTACGGTTGGTAGTTATTTTTAATTTAGCACCTTCCAGTACGCCACTAACACTGTTGATGTTCATCACCAGGTCGCCGGAAGCATAATCAGGGTCAATTTTTTCATATAGATCCCATAATTGTTGCTTGGTAGTGCCGTTAGCAGAACCGTCTATATACAGAACACCATCTTGTTCTCTAACCAATAAGTCTTGAGTCCCTGCAGCAGTTGCAGCATCTACTATTTCTTGATATTTATTTTGTAATGACATGATTTTTTTCTCCAATTAATTTTAGTTATTAGTTAAACCAGCTACATCTACTTTTTTAGGTTTTAATGCCTGCAAGGCCATCATTAATTTTTGACGATCAGCTTTTGCAATTTTACCGGTTACTGATATAATGCCATCCTTTACGGTAGCACTAACACCCGGGAAAGCTTTTAAGGCATCATTTACTGCACTGGTTAATGGATCGTCGGCTGCAATAGTTGGTGGCGGAGGGGGCGGAACCACCGTCAGGTTGTTTACTACAGATTTTACTCCTTTCACAGCGGCGGCTGTTTTTTCGCAAGATGCTTTGCACATATCATCCTTACATTCTCCGGAGAGAGTGGCTACACCATCTTTTACATCAACCATTGTTACAGTAGACATGGGTTCAGCTTTTAAAGCCGTTTCAACAGCTGCTTTAATGTCTGCATCACTTTGTTTCTTTTTACAGCCGGTAATGCTGGCACCAAGCAAGGCTATGGCACAAACCATTAGCAGAATGCGGGGAAGTTTGAGTTTCATGATTTTTATTTTTTTATTTGTGTGAATTGAGGACAAACGAATATAGAGTTTTAAGAAGAAAAAAGGATTTCTAATTATTCGTTTGCGGCATCATTTATGTAGGCCAATGTCATCAGAAAACCGGGCCGTATAATTTTACTTCACTCTTTTCAAATGCTTTTTTAAAACGCAAATGTAATTTACTTGCTTCCGCAGTTTGCTGTTCCGCTACGGCTACCTGCCATAGGCCAAACAAAGCCCAGCCATTTTCATTGTTGTTTTGCAGATCTTTAAGCAATATATTTTTTGCATTGGTTAGCTTACCAGCTTTTATAAACGCATTACCTAAATATTGTTTGGGATTCAGCATCCAGTCCCTCGGTTCATTGTACACCATTTTTTCTTCCGTATCAACAGCTAATTGAAACAAGTCAATAGCCTCATCATACTTTTTTTCTTTTAATGCAATTGTTCCGGATAAAATACTTTCTGCAACAACAGCCCCTTCAATAGCTGCGGAGAAAGGGGAAAGTGGAATTTGCAAACTGCTATCCTTCATCAAATCCTGCATTTGCTGTAATTCGTTCTTCGCTGCTGCTAAATCAGTTCGCTGAGCCAATGCCATTCCTTTTCCAAAATGATATAAAATATTGGCATACACCTGTGCTTTATCAGGTTGTTGCATAGCAAGTAATTCATTCCAATTGCCAAAGCGAATATGTACAAGTACCGGTGTCATATAAACATATTGTATATAACTACCCAATGCACCGGGTATTGATAAGTAATCAGCAGGGATACTTTTCACAGTTTCCTTTGCTGCCCAAACAGAATAAGCAGAACGACCTGCAAGCATCGAATTATTTGTTTGCATATGCAGGTTGTGGATGATATACAGAAAAGCATTTGCAGTCACAGCCTCATACAGCGGAATAACTTTCTGGTAACTGTTCACTGCATTTTCATTTACCGTAATTCCTTTTTCATATTGGCCGGTACGCAGGTATATATGAGATGGCATATGAACGGTATGCGAAAGACCCGGAGTTAATTTTCCTAGCCTGTCTGCACTTGGTAAAGCTTTGTCTGCAAATGGTGAAGGTTCCATAACATGTATATAATAATGATTAGCACCGGGATGGTTGGGCGTTTTCGCTAATAATTTTTCCAACACTTCACGGATCAATGGTGTCCATGGTTTAGGAGTGCCATCAATTTTCCATAAATCCCAGGGATGCTCCAGCATCATTGCATCGGCATACAACGCTTCAGCATCAGCATGTGCTGGAAATTTTTCATAACAACGTTTCATCATCTCCGTGTACAATTTATTCAAACTGGCACGGTTGGCATCGGCAGAGTCTGCTGTATAGCGAACTGCCATTGCATCTATCAATGCATTTTCCAGATTACTTGCAGTATTGGCTAACTCTTTTGCTTTTGCAGTTGCAGCTAGTGCTTCTGGTGATGCGGCATAGCCCAAATCATTAATGTTCGGGCCATAAGCCAACGCCTGTGCCCAATAAACTATCGCACAATTGGGGTCAAACTTCGCCGCTTTTTTAAATGAAGCCATCGCTTCGATGATGTGAAAGCTGTAGTACATATTAATACCCTGGTTAAAATAAAACTGGGCACTATCATTATTGGTACTGATTTTCCATTTGTAATTTCCTGCGCCGGGTATGGGTGGAATATCTGATTCTGCCAGCCATTCTTTCAGCTCATCCCAGTCAGGACTGCAGCCAATTGTTTTTAATCGTTTGTAATCGGGACTTGCGGCTAGGTAAACTTTTTGGTGGGTAGAATTTTTAATTCTGAAGGCAAGTAGTGCAGTGGCAAATGCCAGCACGGTCAGCAATAGAAAACTGAACTTCATGGTTGTTGGTTTAGGCCATCAAAAGTTAGTGAATTTTTTTAAACCATGAGGCACTGAAGACACGGTGATACACAGAGTATTTTCCGTGCTGCTTTGTGTGCTCTGTGCCTACTTGGTTAATGTATTTACTTATTCTCCAACTCCATTATCCGTTCAAATATTTCTTCATATTCAGCATTCAATACGGACAACTCATCAGCTACTTTTTTTAACGCCTTTTCAGCTTCAATAAATTTTGTTCTGTCTGAATATACTGCCGGATCAATCAACGATGCTTCCAATTCCGTTTTATTTGCATTCAACTTTGCAATTTGTTCTTCCAGCTGCTGAAATTGCTTTTGCACTTTCTGCAATTCCTTTTTGGCATCCTTATCTATTGCCGTATTCACCACCGGCTTTGCAACTACGGGTGCAGACTTAACTTGTTCAGCCGCTTTAGTTGAATCATTCGACTTGCCAGACTTCTGATTCTTTCCTCCCGACTCCTTACTCCCGGCTCCTGACTCAGCCTTCTTCCTATCCGCTTCCTGCTTCGCCATTCTTTCTTTCCAGGCTACCCATTCTTCGTATCCACCTTTAAATTCTTTTATTTCATGATCAACGATCTCCCAAATTTTGTTCGCTGTTTTTGAAACAAAATAACGGTCGTGACTTACAAGGATAATACTGCCTTCATACTTCGTCAATGCATCGATCAGCAGATCGCAGCTATGCATATCTAAGTGGTTCGTAGGTTCATCCAGCATTAAGAAGTTCGCTTTACTCACAATTACTTTTGCCAGTGCAACTCTTGCTTTCTCCCCTCCACTTAATATTTTAATTTTCTTATCGCTATCATCTCCACTAAATAAAAAGCAACCTAACAAGCCTCGTAGTTCCAGTTCATTCATCTGGCTGCCACATTCTTTCATTTCATCAAGAATAGTGTTGTTTACATTCAATGCTTCCAACTGGTGTTGCGCATAGAAACTTTCTTCTACATTATGTCCCCATTTACGTTCACCCACACTAAAACTTTCTACACCGGCAATGATACGCAGCAGGGTAGACTTTCCTTTTCCGTTTGCACCGATCAAAGCGATCTTATCGCCACGGTCAATTTCTATAGAAGAATTTTCAATAATCACATTATCGCCAAATGCTTTGGATACATTGTTCAATTCCACCAACACTTTACCAGGCGTTTTATCTACCCTGAAGTTGATGCGGATATTCGGTCGTTCAATTTCAGCATCTTCAATCCGTTCCAGCTTATCCAATTTCTTCATGATGCTTTGCGCCATAGCAGCCTTACTGGCTTTGGCTCTAAAACGTTCTACCAATCTCTCATTCTGGCGGATATAATCCTGCTGATTTTCGTACGCCTTCTGCTGCATTTCAACCCGAATGGCTTTTTCCTTTTCGTAGTAATCATAATTACCATTGTAGATATGCAACTGCTGTTGGTACACTTCCACAATTTTGGTAACCATACGGTTCAGGAAATATTTATCGTGACTTACGATCACCACAGAGCCCTGGTAGTGCAACAAATATTTTTCTAACCATTCAATGGATGGAAGATCTAAGTGGTTCGTCGGTTCATCCATCAATAACAGATCCGGTTGCTGCAAGATCATTTTTGCCAGCAAAACTCTCATTCTCCAGCCTCCACTAAATTCTTTATACGGTCTGTTTAGGTCGGCATTCGCAAAGCCCAATCCCTGCAATACTTCTTCAGTTTGGTGATGGATATTATAACCGCCGAGTGTTTCTAACTCATGTAGCTTATCGCTATACTCATGTAATGTTTTTTCGTCACCGGTTTTTTCTAATTCAATTCCGAGTACTTCAATTTCTTTTTCTAATTGCAATATTTTTTCAAAAGCAGACAAAGCCACTTGTAAAATAGAATCGTTGGTGTCAAAACTCAGCAGATCCTGGTGCAGGTAACCAACGGAAGTAGTGCGGCTTCTTTCCACCGTACCGGCAGATGGCTGGTATTCACCCACCAAAAGTTTCAACAGAGTTGATTTTCCTGTTCCGTTATACCCAATAAGTCCAATACGTTCACCGGGTTGAATATGCCAGGTGGCTTCTTCAACAATTGCCCTTGCACCAAATTCGAAAGTCACATTTTGTAATCCTGCCAGCATAGTAGTTAAATGAGGCGCAAATTTAACCCCTGATTGCACAGAAATGGGATTTTTTTTGTTTAATATTCTCCAATTAAATGGGTTTTTACTGCTTCTAAAAATGATTAACGCAGACCTGCCTCTCGGCAGACAGGTTATCGGGGCTTCTGCCAATATGAAGAAATTCTAAATATTCGGGAAATCATGTAAATCACTCCTAATCCTATGATCCGTGGTTATCTTTGATCCAAATTGTTAAGTACCTGCATGAAAAAGGTAATCGACATCCTCGGCATTTTGTTACCCGCCCTTATCATCATTCTTGGAATTATCAGGGTATTTGTACAGAAAACAAAAGGCGTAAATGGCCTCACCATGCTTTTTGCCATTCTTTTATTATTGGTGGGACTTGTGAGGTATTATGTTTTTCCCGGCAATAATGGTTCAAAGAATAACGAACCGAAACCATTGCCACTCGCCGTTAGCAAACACAGCACAGCTTTTAATCAATCTCTGCAACAAGTGCTGGAAAAATATTATGGAACTACAGCCGCTTTTATAAAAGCCGACACCGTTGCCATCAATCAATCCGCTGCGGCATTACAAATGGCATTGGATAGTTTTAAAATTGATGAATTGAATGTTGATACTCTCATTTATCAAACGGCATTACAGCCTTATCAAAATGCTAAAGCAGAGATCAATACTATAATTGCCACGCAATCGCTTAATGAAAAAAAGGCATCGTTCAACAGGTTGTCCAACGAACTCTTTACTTTATTAAGCACTGCCCGTTATGATTTGGCAAAATTATACTGGCAGGAGTGTAGCACTGCGTTTGGAGAAGATGGCCCTGCCGGCAATTGGTTAAGTCCCGAAGAAAAATCCACCAACCCATACGGAAGCAAAGAAGACTGTGCAGATATAAAAACAAGTATAAATTTCGTAGCAACAGATACAACCAAAAAACTTTAATATTGTTATTCCCTCATGCGTAAGATAACCAGTGTAGTCATCCTTATTCTTCTCACCAACATCGTTTTTTCACAAAACGCCGATAATAAAATCAACCGATTCACTATTAACGGTTACGTAAAAGACAGTCTTTCCGGCGAATCCATCATGGGGGCTACCATCGCAGTAAACGGACAATCAAAAGGAGTAACCAGTAATCAATACGGTTTTTATTCTATTACGTTGGATGAAGGTACTTACAGCATTGCCGTGTCGCATATAAGCTACCTCGGCAAAACAATCTCCGTTGAGTTAAAAGATAACCAGTCCATCAATTTCGATCTGTTATCAAGAGCCGATGCCATTGGAGAAGTAATAGTGTACAGCAAACGAAGAGATGCTAATGTTAAGAATGCGCAGATGGGACGGATAGAACTCACCATGGCGCAGGTAAAAAATATTCCGGCCTTTATGGGAGAAATTGATCTGCTCAAAGCATTACAACTATTACCCGGTGTTCGCAATGCAGGCGAGGGCAACGCCGGTTTCTTTGTTCGTGGTGGTGGCCCCGATCAAAATCTTATCATTTTGGATGATGCCGTAGTGTACAATCCCGGTCACTTATTTGGGTTCTTCTCCGTATTTAATTCAGATGCTATTAAAAATGTATCGTTGATAAAAGGAGGCATGCCGGCACAATATGGCGGACGACTATCTTCTGTGGTGGATGTAACCATGAAGGATGGTAACATCAATAAATTTCAGGCAGAAGGTGGCATCGGTGTCATTGCTTCCCGTTTTTCTGTGCAAGGCCCTATAAAAAAAGACAAAGCTTCTTTCATTTTATCTGCCCGCCGCACATATGTAGATGCGTTGGCCAAACCATTTATTAAAAAGAGCAGCGATGCCTACGGCTCCGGTTATTATTTCTACGATGTAAATGCAAAAGTAAATTATCGCTTTTCCGAAAAAGACCGTTTGTACATCAGCGGTTATTTCGGCAGAGATGTGTTTGATTTTGCCAGTGCCAAGCGAACCTTCAAAACCAATATTCCCTGGGGAAATTCAACGGCAACCGTTCGGTGGAACCATGTATTCAACCGTCGTCTTTTCTCCAACACTACGTTGGTGTACAACGATTATAAATTCAAATTTTCTGCAGCGCAGGAAAATTTTGAAATAGGTCTTTCATCCGGTATTAAAGACGGAACTTTTAAAACCGATTTCGATTATTACCCATTGCCCAATCACAAATTAAAGTTTGGCGGATTGGTAACTTATCACAAATTCATTCCCAATGTAGTATCAGGCCGGCAGGATTCGTTGGTGTTTACTCCCAATAACGAAGGCAACAAATTTGCAGCAGAAACCGCCGTGTATTTGCAGGATGATTGGGAAATAGGAGAGAAGTGGAAAATAAATTACGGACTTCGCTACAGCACCTTCACACAAATTGGCCCGTATAAAAAATATATAAAAGATGCTGATGGAAACAAACTCGACAGCACATCTTACAAAAGTTTTGAACCCGTAAAAACCTATGGTGGGTTGGAACCACGCATTACGCTGCGCTATGCATTAAACGATGAAACATCTTTAAAAGCGGCCGTTACCCGCAACTACCAGTACATACATCTGGTAAGCAATTCCGGCAATACATTACCAACCGATCTGTGGGTGCCGAGTACCTACCTGGTAAAACCACAAATAAGCTGGCTCTATGCAGCAGGCTTATTTAAGAATTTTGATGATAACAAATATGAAACCTCGCTGGAAGTGTATTATAAAGACATGCAGAACCAGGTAGATTATAAAGAAGGCTACACACCATCCCTCGCTGATCCTGAAGATGAATTTGTATTTGGCAAAGGCTGGGCCTATGGTGCTGAGTTATTGGTCAATAAAACCAAAGGACAATTCACCGGTTGGGTAGGGTACACCTTATCATGGACCTGGAGAAAATTTACGCAGCTAAATGATGGCGAAAAATTTCCTACGAAGTATGATCGTCGTCATGATATTTCTATCGTTACTAATTACGAAGCCAATAAAAAATGGAAGTTCGGAGCCGTGTTTGTATATGGCACCGGCAATGCCATTACGTTGCCCGAACGATTTTATATTATCAACGGAGTGTTGACACAGGAGTACAGCAAGCTCAATCAATACCGCATGAAAGCCTACCATCGCTTAGATCTATCGGCAACGCTTACACCCACACCCAAAAAACCAAAACGGGTCAGCAGCTATTGGGTATTTAGTATATACAATGTGTACAGCCGCCTCAATCCCTATTTCATTTATTTCGACCAGAACGGCAGCCCCGCCACCGGCGATTTAAAAATAGAAACCAGGCAGGTATCATTGTTTCCGATACTACCCGCAGTTACGTGGAATTTTAAATTCTAACACCAAGTGTAAGAAGACTATTACATCCCCTCTTTGGAGGGCGGGAAGTATTTAGCTTTAAAGAAATCTGAGAAAGGGTGGGTCGTATTTATATACCTAGCTGCACCTGCCTGTCGGCAGACAGGTTACTACTATAATCGTCTGTTGCGTCACACTCTTCTAGGTTTTGTAATTTTACTGAGCATATGCGAAATTGTTACTTCATTCTCAAAATTCACATTTACTAAGTATTTTGATAATATCAAAGGAGAAGAATTTACCTTAATAAAGAACTATTTAAGGAAAACCAAATAGTCAAGTAAAAATTTTAACTTGTTCCTTTCTAAAAAAATCTAAATGTTAAGTAAACTTTACTTGGATAAAAAATTGTATGAGGGTTACAATCTTTTAAATGATGAATATTGTTTAAGCGGTTTAGGGAGAGTTAATGTATTTATCGGGCAAAACAATTCAGGAAAAAGTCGATTTCTTCGAAAATTATTTGTAGATAATCATTTTGAGTTCGATCTGAAAAAGCATGCTTTTGAAAAACTAGTTAATTTAATTAGAGAAAAAAAGGTTGAGATAAGAGGAATGTTAGATTCAGTGCATATAAATGAGGCTGGCGAAACCTTTAAGCGTATAGACCTACTTTCTAGTCAGGTAAAGAGATTTAAGATTGGAGAAGTTAAAAAAGATATTGATAAAGTTAAGGAAGTGGCTTCTTATTACTTGTCATTAACTAAATACGGGGGCTGGAGTAATCAGACAGGTTATCATTCTACAAGTTCTCCAGATAGGCTAATCCCAAACGTAAAAAAAATTGGAAGGGAATTAATGGACATGGTAGATGAATTATTCCCAACTGATTTTGATTATAAAATAGATAGGATTTATATCCCTATGCTTAAAGGGTTGAGGCCAATTCAAATTGGACCCGGAGATAAATTTGAAGATCATAACGATAATTATAAGTTAAGGACCATAAGAGATTATTTTCAAGAAGAGAAACTTGTTGGTAATGGCGAAGAAATATTTACGGGACTAAAATTGTATGAGGATACCAAAAAACTATTACTTGGTGATAAGCTTGGTCGAGAGAGAATCAAGAAATTTGAAGAGTTTTTAAGTCAAAATTTTTTCGATAATCAAGAAATTACATTAATACCTGACATAAATAATGATGTTTTATTAATAGGAATAGGTGAAGAAGAAAGGCCAGTTTATCAACTTGGAGATGGCATTCAGTCGGTTATAATTCTACTATATCCATTATTTTTTAGTCAAGATAAAAATCTAATGGTATTTATTGAAGAGCCTGAGAATTCTTTGCATCCAGGAATGCAAAGAATTTTTTTAGAAACACTTATGAAGGAAGAGTTTAAAAGTTTTCAATTTTTTATAACCACTCACTCTAACCATTTTCTTGATATTACATTGGATTTAGAGAACATTTCAATTTATACTTTTAAAAAGAATAAAGTGAAAAACTCTAATGAATTTTCATATTTAATTGAGAATACTTCAAATGACGATATAAAAGTTTTGGACTTAATTGGAGCAAGAAATGCTTCAGTTTTTTTGAGTAATTGTACAATTTGGGTTGAGGGAATAACTGATAGGCTCTATTTAAAAACTTATCTTGACGTATATCAAAAGCATTTATGCGATACGGGAAAGCTAAAGTCAGCATACAAGGAAGATTTTAATTATTCCTTTATTGAATATGGTGGAGGTAATTTAGTTCATTGGTCATTTACAAATGAACTTGGGTGGGAGAAGATTCAGGCTGCTCGAATTAGTTCTAAAATTTTTGTTATTGCGGATAGAGATAGTTCTGACGAAAAACCCAATTCAGCGAAAGGATTAAGACTGGCTCAGCTCAAAGAAAAGTTGGGAGAAAGATTTGAAATTGTTGGAGGAAGAGAAATTGAGAATATTCTTAGTGAACAAGTGTTAATAAAATCTATATGCATTCTTGAAGGTAAAAACTCTCCGAAATTAGAATATGACTTAAAAAAAATTAAATTTAAAAAATATCAAAACCAGAAATTGGGAAAATATATTCAGACTAATTTTACCCATCTTAATAGAAATTATGAAGCCAAAAGTGGTACTATTTATTGTAAAATGGAATTTTGTAAAGCTTCAATTTCTATAATTAAATCTATTGAAGATTTTAGCGAAGAGGCAATGAGGGTAACTGAGAAAATGTTTCATTTTATTAAGAGTTCCAATGAATAACTTTGTTTCTTCGGTCATGAAAGGTGTTCGCTGAAAACATCATTTATCGGTGTCTCGGCCAGAAATTGATTAACACTAAGAACCCATCCACACCAAAAAAACTAAAACCCCATGCGAAAAATAATCTCCTTCATGCACATATCCTTAGACGGTTTTGTAGCAGGGCCCAACGGAGAAATGGACTGGATAAAAATTAATGATGAAATTTTTGATCATGTCGAAAAGCGAATAGGCCAGGGAGATACTGCATTATATGGAAGAGTAACTTACCAGATGATGGAAAATTACTGGCCTACCGCAGCAGACAAGCCCAATCCTACCAAACACGACATTAACCACTCAAAGTGGTATAGTAAAGTGCACAAAGTTGTTTTATCAAAAACAATGAAAGATGAAAGCCCGACTAACACAACTATTATTAGCGACAATCTTACCGACAGTATAAATAAAATAAAACAAGGGGAAGGGGAGGATATCCTGCTTTTTGGTAGTCCCACAGCAACCCATGCACTCATACAGCAAAACTTAATTGACGGCTACTGGCTATTTGTAAATCCTATTATTCTTGGGCAGGGCATTCCATTGTTTACAGACATTAAAGACAAAATAAAATTAAATTTGGTAACTACCCGGCAATTTACCTGCGGGGTAACAGAGCTCAATTATTTAGTGGACAGAAAATAACAAACGAGCCGCAATTGTTTACGAATTCCTTAAAAATATTGTTTATTATATTTGAGTATCGCATAGAATTTGAAACACTGCATTTATATATTAACCCTTATACTTTTCTATTCTTGCAACAACAATACGAGCAAGGAAAATGAGCCGGTACTAACCAACAAACCCAAGCCTAATCAAGTACCAGTTGACAGTGTGTTTACATTTCACTATCAAACAGACTTCTCTGACAAAAACATTGTCAACAAATCAGGTAACAAGGTTGATTTACTGTTCAATGGTATAGACAATTATTTTGGGGGGCAGAAAAGTTCAATTGTGGGTTTTGGGAGTGAATGTATGGGGTGTCTACCTGTTCAAGAATTTAATGGAGGGCTACTATTTGGGAAAAGACTTCTTATAACCTCTGATAGCATAAAGTACTATAAAAATAATTTTGATATTCCAGACAGCACTGATCAATTAAAACTCTTCTCAGACAATGGAGAAAAAGTAAATCCCAAGTTTAATTTTCAAGACGGGCAAGGAAGCATAAATTATATTGGCATTTCTTGTAATGACGCTAACTTTTATAAAGTACGTTTAACGTTCCCATCTGGTGCTATTATGGTTGACAGTTTAATTAACGCTTCATTTTTCGAATATGACTTAGACGCAAACGGACGGAATGAGCAATATCTAATGGGTTTAAGAAATTGCAGTCAAGAACTTGCTATTTTACGAATAAGGAAGTAAAAATTCACGCCTCGGTTGGTGTTTTCTTCCTCCAACCGAATAAACAAATATCAACCATTACGCAAAGAATTATTTATTTATCTGCCTCTTTTCATAAACCCCCTTTATCGTTTCTGCCGCAGCTAGAGACTGCATCATAACGATCGGAAAATCTGCCGACATCTTTTGCCCGGCACTCGTTTTATAAAACTTCACCAGTTGTTTCAATTCTTTATAAGTAAACCGTTCACGGTATATCCATATTACCGCATTGTCAAGCCATTTTCTTCCATCACCCGTTTGCATAAAGGCAGCAAACTTGGCAAACGCAGCAGCAGATATCTCTGCTTTTTGTTTATCCTCCTCCAATTTATAATCAATCGCTTCATTAATATTAAAGCCGCCTTTTAATTGGCGCAGTTCAATTATTTTATCCGTTACCTTATCATTCGGTACCGCAGAAGTATCCAGTTTGTAATTTGTAACGGAGTGGTTTATTTTCTCAAATATAGAGGAGTAACTAGCCGTATCCTTTTGCGCCGAGGCCGATACACTTAAAAGAAGAATAAAAAATCCAAAGCATTTTTTCATTGGTTGAATGTATTTAGAATACTGTAAAGCAGGTGATAAGTAAATTTATGCCATACAAGCCATAAATGAGGAAGGTCATATCTTATTTTCCTAAAATGGGTTTACTTTGAACGTTCTGCACCCGGAAGTATTATTGAGTCTCTAAAATCTCATAGTTTCTGTCTATCATTAAATAACTTAAATAGATAATTATTTCGGCAAATCATCGATATTTTCGTTAGTAATTTTTAAAATATAAAAACTCTCAATAATGGATACCAAAAAAGAAGAAACCCCACCACTCAGTGCAGTCAAAAATGAAGGTGATGGTGATCGCATACCAAAAGCAGATATCAGTAAATGTCCTTTTCATGGCGGTGCAGTAAAACAAGCTGCAGGTGGCGGCCCCCGCAACCGGGACTGGTGGCCCAACCAGTTAAAGTTGAACATCCTTCGCCAACATTCTTCGCTGTCGAATCCTATGGGAGAAAAATTCGACTATGCAGCAGCATTCAAAAGTCTTGACCTTGCTGCAGTAAAAAAAGATATTTTGGAACTGATGCATACATCGCAGGATTGGTGGCCGGCCGATTATGGTAGCTATGCTGGCTTATTCATCCGCATGGCCTGGCATAGTGCAGGTACTTATCGTATTGCTGATGGTCGTGGTGGAGCCGGTGCAGGAACACAACGTTTCGCACCACTCAACAGCTGGCCGGATAATGCCAACTTAGATAAGGCTCGTTTATTATTATGGCCTATCAAACAGAAATACGGTAAAAATATTTCCTGGGCTGATTTGATGATACTCGCCGGTAACTGTGCATTGGAATCTGCCGGTTTTAAAACCTTTGGTTTCGCCGGTGGAAGAGAAGATGTATGGGAACCACAGGAAGATGTGTACTGGGGAGCAGAACAAGAATGGTTGGGCGATAAGAATCGTTATTCAGGAAACAGGGAATTAGAAAACCCATTAGCAGCCGTGCAAATGGGTTTGATCTATGTAAACCCGGAAGGACCTAACGCAAACCCCGATCCGGTTTTAGCCGCACATGATATTCGGGAAACATTTGGCCGCATGGCTATGAATGATGAAGAAACGGTTGCATTGATCGCTGGTGGACATACATTAGGTAAAACACATGGCGCTGCAGATCCCGGCAAGTATGTAGGTAAAGAACCTGCAGCGGCTGGTATTGAAGAGCAAAGCATGGGTTGGAAAAATAGTTTTGGTACCGGTAATGGTGCTGCAACAATTACCAGCGGATTAGAAGGTGCATGGACAACTACCCCCACACAATGGAGCAACAACTTTTTTGAGAACTTATTTGGTTACGAGTGGGAGTTAACAAAAAGTCCCGCAGGTGCTCACCAATGGAAACCAAAAGGCGATGCAGGTGCTGGTTTAGTACCCGATGCACATGATGCAACAAAAAAGCATCAGCCATTTATGCTCACTACGGATTTATCATTACGTTTTGATCCTGCTTACGAAAAAATATCAAGAAGATTTTTAGAAAACCCAACTGAATTCAATGATGCATTCGCAAGAGCCTGGTTCAAACTAACGCATAGGGATATGGGACCAAGGGCCCGTTACCTCGGTGCAGAAGTTCCTGCTGAAGTATTGATCTGGCAAGATCCTGTTCCGGTAGTATCCTATCAACTGGTAGATGATAATGATATTGCTGCACTCAAAGCTACAATTCTTGCATCCGGATTAACAGTGTCTGAATTAGTATCAACTGCATGGGCATCTGCATCTACTTTCCGTGGTTCTGATAAAAGAGGTGGTGCAAATGGTGGCCGTATTCGTTTAGCTCCGCAAAAAGATTGGAGAGTAAACAATCCGGCACAGTTAGCAAAAGTGTTGGGAGTGTTGGAGAATATTCAAACTGATTTTAATAAAGCACAAACAGGCGGCAAACAAGTTTCTATTGCGGACTTAATTGTATTAGCTGGTAATGCTGGAATAGAAAAAGCTGCCAGCAATGCAGGGCATACGGTCACTGTTCCATTCACAGCAGGACGTACAGATGCTACGCAGGAACAAACAGATGTAGAATCATTCGCTGTATTAGAACCACAGGCAGATGGTTTCCGCAATTATGTAAAAACAAAATATACAGTATCGGCAGAAGAGTTGCTGATCGATAAAGCCCAACTGTTGAATTTAACTGCACCGGAAATGTCAGTATTGGTGGCAGGTATGCGGGTATTGAATACCAATTTCGATCAATCGCAAAACGGTGTATTTACTTCTCGTCCTGAATCATTGACCAATGATTTCTTTGTGAACTTATTGGATTTAGGTACAACCTGGAAAGCAGCTTCTGAAGCCGATGATGTATTTGTAGGCAGTGATCGTACAAAAGGCGGCATTAAGTGGATTGGTACAATAGTAGACCTGATCTTTGGTTCCAACACCGAGCTGAGAGCAATAGCAGAAGTATATGCTTGTGCCGATGCACAGCAAAAATTTGTGCATGATTTTATTGCAGCCTGGAACAAAGTAATGAACGCCGATCGTTTTGAATTAGCGTAAAGCATATTTTGATTATAGATTTAAAGGCGGCCTGTAAAGAGGTCGCCTTTTTTATTTTTTGCAACTAAAGTCTAACCAGAGTTGATTAAGGCTTGTCCAAACAGAATGACTAAAAGGTTGTGGTGATAGTTCGTAGAAAATAAAGGTCTTCTTATCCTCCGTGCAGGTACTAAGATGCACAATGCAATTCAACGTTATTGGTTTCAGTTGCAAGTAATCCATCATTTCGATAGTGCCGGTATAAGTTTCCAGATCACCCTTGCTGGTTATTACTTTTTTGAAAGTAGTTGTTACCGGAATTATTTTCACCGCTGCTTTCTTTGCACTGTCTGTATTAATGTTAAACAACCCGGTGTAATAATTTTTTAAATCCTCGGCTATTGTATTCTCATCCATTTTTATTTTACCATCCAGGTGCCACAAAAAAGCATAGGACCAATATTCTTCACTTCTTACTTTCGCCCATCCGGGAGTAAAGCGAATATCTTCCACTCCTTTATATAAAATCTGAGGAGCAAAGCCAATGGGGATCTGAAACCGTTCAATGCCCCAATCTTTTGGTGTGGGCAAATGGTAGGGAGCTTCCCATGTATGTCCATCAAACTCTTCCTGCCCATACATGTTTAGTGATGTGATGCAGCATATAAAAAGGAGTATATTTTTCATTTTCAATTTTTAATTGCAGCAATTAAATTAGTTAGAATGTTTGCCTTTTCAATATAAGAAAGGATGAACGGCGCAAATTCATACCGTTGCTTTAGAGATGATCTGAGCTATTCCTACTATTTATACACAGTTGTTGAAAACCAGTAACAATTAAACGGGTTACCTTCTTTTAACTATTGTATTAACGATATCATATAGTCATTTCCGGCTATTTTTGCCGAAAATCCACGATTTCTTGCCTTTCTTTTTATTGTAAAACAACAAATTTATTATGGCGACAAAAGTAACATTTACGCTTTCAGCGGATGTGGTTGCAGATGCAACAGAAGGTTTATTATTGGGCGAGTTCAACAATTGGGACCAGACCAATGGTATTAGTTTGAAAAAGCAAAAGGATGGTTCTTTAAAAGCAATTGCCAGCCTGGAAGCAGGTAGAACATACCAATACCGCTATTTGCTGAGTGATGGCAGATGGGTAAATGATGACAAAGCAGCAACATTTGCGTTTGCACATGAATTTGCAGTGGAAAATTGTGTAATAACAGTACCAGCTGTGGAACCAAAAGAAGTGAAAGCAAAAAAAGCTCCAGTAAAAAAAGCTGAACCTAAAGTAACCACTGCAGATGACCTTACTAAGATTGAAGGCATTGGTAAAAAGATCAATGAGCTATTAGCTGCAGAAAATATAGTATCGTATAAAGAGTTGTCCAAACTATCTGCAAAAAAACTGAAAGCAATTTTGGAAGCAGCAGGATCTAAATTTGCTATGCATAACCCAACATCATGGCCTAAACAAGCTAAACTGGCTGCAGCGGGCAAATGGGATGAACTGGCTACTCTGCAAAAAGAACTGATAGCAGGAAAATAATTTTCTTATTATATATTTTTCAATGTCAACCTTGGATAAATTTCAGGGTTGACATTGTTATTCATTGTTGCCTGCTGCTTTTAATTTTTTTCTTTAGTTGTTAATTTGATCTATCATGTCACTAATTCAGTTAGCTTATCTGCAAATGTGGAGCAGCGAACAGGACCCTGAATGGTGCGACGCAACGAAGCTGCTAGTAGTACAACAGCTGGGTAAATAACCATCTACAAATCAACTCATTTCCCAATCATCAAATCGCCTACCTTTGCGCCATGACAATCGAAAAATTGAATGATATGCGGTCCCGCATTGCCGGGGTAAGGAGGTTTCTTTGACGTCGAAAACCGACGATATAAAATTGAAGAAGACAAGCAGCTTTCGTTAAGTCCCGGTTTTTGGGACGACAACAAAAGGGCTACCGAAATTCTTAAAAACACCAAGGTAAATGAGTATTGGGTGAAGCTCTATGAGACGGCTGAAACGTCGGTAGAGGATTTTGCTGTACTCTTCGAATTCTGGAAGGGTGGCGATGCCACCGAAGAGGAAACGAAGGAGGCTTATGATAAAGCATTGGTGGTATTGGATGATGCGGAATTTAAGGCTACTCTTAATGAACCTGAAGATGAACTGAATGGTGTATTACAAATTAATTCAGGTGCTGGTGGTACTGAAAGCCAGGACTGGGCAGAAATGCTGGCCCGTATGTACCGCATGTATGGCGAAAAGCAGGGCTGGAAAGTAACCGAACTAGATTGGCAATGGGGTGATGGTGCTGGAATAAAAACCTGTACGCTGCAATTTGACGGGCCTTTTGCCTATGGCTTTTTAAAAGCAGAGAGTGGTGTACACCGCCTGGTTCGTATTTCACCCTTTGATAGTAATGCAAGGCGACATACATCTTTTGTAAGTGTGTATGCATACCCGTTAGTGGACGACACGATCAATATTGAAATAAATCCCGCAGATGTAAAAATGGAAACATCACGCAGTGGTGGTGCCGGTGGACAGAATGTAAACAAAGTAGAAACGAAAGTACAGTTAACGCATATTCCAACTGGTATCGTAGTGGTTTGTCAGCAGGATAGAAGTCAGTTAGGCAATAGAGAACTGGCGATGCAGATGCTGAAAAGCCGTTTGTATGAAATGGAATTACAAAAACGTAATGCATTAAAAGATGCTACGAATGCGAAGAAGAAAAAGATAGAGTGGGGCAGCCAGATACGTTCGTATGTTTTTCATCCGTATAAAATGATCAAAGATCATCGTACTGATTTTGAAGTAGGAAACGTAGGGCCGGTGATGGATGGAGAGTTGGATGGATTTATTAAGGCGTATTTGATGAGTGAAAAGGAAACGGAGGGATAATTTGGAAATGTGGTGATGTGCTGATTTGGAAATGAGAGTTTGAAAGGAATTTGATTATTAAAATTTTTATTTTCGTAATCGATAATTATCAAATTGTCAAATCTCCAAATCACTCTCCATGCAAGGAAACAAAGAAAAGAACCTGATTGTAGATCTTACTTTTGATTTTGCATTAAAGATTATTAAATATACAGGGCTGCTTGAAAAAGATAGGAAGTTTGTGTTGGCAACTCAGTTACTTAAATCGGGAACAAGTATTGGTGCAAATGTGAGAGAAGCACAGAATGCAGAAAGCAAACCTGATTTTATACATAAAATGAAAATAGCGGCTAAAGAAGCTGATGAAACCGAATATTGGCTATTGCTTTGTGATAAGACAGATGGATACCCGGATTGTAAAGAATTAATTGAGGATTGTGCTTCGATAATCAGGGTGCTATCAAAAATAATAGCTTCTTCGAAAAACAAGACTAATTAACTCATCATCAAATTATCAAATCTCCAAATTTTTACATCATGTCAATTGGAACTTTCTCTTACCCCATGCCGGTAAACGAACCAGTTCTTTCGTATGGGCCAAATAGCCCGGAAAAGAAACGTTTAAAAGAAGTACTTGCTGAATTAAAGAAGAAAGAAGTTGATGTGCCAATGTATATTGGCAGTAAAGAAGTAAGGACCGGTAAAAAAGTTTCCATGCATCCGCCGCATGAAACAAAACATACACTCGGCTATTTTCATGCAGGAGAAGAGAAGCATGTGCACCAGGCCATAGAAGCTGCATTAGCTGCAAAAGAAGCTTGGGCCAACATGAGTTGGGAAAACCGGGCGGGTATATTTTTAAAAGCTGCTGACTTGATGGCGACAAAGTATCGTCCGTATATGAATGGTACTACCATGCTCGGCCAAAGCAAGAATGCTTACCAGGCAGAGATTGATGCTGCTTGCGAGTTGATTGATTTCTTACGTTTCAATGTTCATTTTTTGTCTGAGATATATAAGCAGCAACCAATCAGCAGTCCGGGTATGCACAATAGAATGGAGTACCGTCCGCTGGAAGGATTTGTTTTAGCGATAACTCCTTTCAATTTTACTGCTATTGGTGGCAACCTGCCAACATCTGCTGCTATGTGTGGTAATGTGGTTGTTTGGAAACCAGCCAACACACAAGTGTATTCAGCGCAAATGACGATGCGTATTTTAAAAGAAGCTGGTTTACCTGATGGAGTTATCAATTTGATCTATGTTGATGGCCCAACGATTGGTAAAGTATGTTTCAACCATAAAGATTTTGCTGGGGTACATTTTACAGGATCAACAGGTGTATTTAATAATATGTGGGAAACGATTGGTAAGAATATGTCGAATTACAAATCGTATCCAAGAATAGTAGGAGAGACCGGCGGTAAAGATTTTGTGGTGGCACATAAAAGTGCTGACCCGGATGTGGTAGCTACAGCATTGCTTCGCGGTGCATTCGAATTCCAAGGACAAAAATGTTCGGCTGCATCAAGAGCATATATTCCATCGAACATTGCTGAAGAAGTAAAGAAAAAACTAATAGCCGGGGTGAAGAGTTTCAAAATGGGTACAGTAGAAGATTTTACCAATTTTGTGAATGCAGTAATTGATGAAAAAAGTTTCAATAATATCAAGCGATATATTGATAATGCCAAAAAAGATCCAAAAGCAGAAATATGGGTGGGTGGAAAATGCGATAGCAAAGATGGTTGGTTTGTACAACCCACAGTGATAGAAGCCAAGAATCCGAAGTATGTAACGATGTGTGAAGAGATATTTGGACCAGTCTTGACTGTTTATATTTATCCGGCCAATAGTTTTGAAAAAACATTGGAGTTGGTGGATACGACTTCTCCTTATGCATTAACAGGATCTATCATTTCCACAGACAGGGCTGCAGTTGAATTAGCGGTAAATAAATTACGAAACGCAGCGGGTAATTTTTATGTCAACGATAAACCCACCGGTGCAGTAGTAGGCCAGCAACCATTTGGTGGTGCCAGAGCTAGTGGTACTAACGATAAAGCAGGTTCTATTTTGAATTTGTATCGTTGGTTAAGTGCAAGAACTATCAAAGAAACATTTAATCCGCCAACAGATTATGGCTATCCGTTTATGCAGGAGAAATAATAAACAAATTGAAATCATCTAAAATTGCCGGGATTGTTTATCCCGGCAATTTTTTGCTTTATACTTCGACACTATATTGATTAAAAAAGCTGGGATGCACGGAGCAAAAAATCCCAAAGGGGGAATTGGGGAGTATTTTACCAAGAATAGTAATGCAATAACCAATAAAATTTGTTAGTTACCGTGTTCTCTACTTATGGATGATCGTGGCACCGTATTTGGCAACCCTGTGTAAATCAATAACAAATTTTATGAAAAAAATCATTTTAGTTTTTACCGTAGTCCTATCTTCTGTTCTGGTTAATGCCCAGGTAACTTTTGGTATTAAAGCCGGCTTAAACAATTCAACCTTGGGTGGTGATGATGCTGATATTTCCGGGAAAAAATCAAATACGGGATTTAATGTTGGTGTAATAGCAGGTATTCCTTTAAGTACAAATTTTGTATTTCAACCTGAAATTATGTATTCAGCAAACCAGGGTATGGAGTTCAGACCTACTTCAAATACTGAAACGAACTATAACCTTAACTATGTTAATATCCCATTGATGTTAAAATACAAGGCTAGTGGATTTTATGGAGAAGCAGGGCCTTATTTTGGTTTCCTCACATCTGGAAAGATCAAAACAAAAACTGGTTCATCTACCACAGAAACTGATATCAAAGACAGTTTTGACGGAACAGATATGGGAGTTGCATTAGGAACTGGTTATGTAATGAATTCGGGATTAGGTTTTGGTGTTCGTTATAATATGGGTCTTCAGAATATTTATGATGCAACAAGTCCTGAATTTAAAAACAGGTATTGGCAGGTAAATTTGATTTATATGTTTTCTAAGAAATAAATTAGTCATCATTAAATCATAAAAATTGCCGGGTTATTTATCCCGGCAATTTTTTATATAAGCACTGTACTCTGGCAAATCTTTAAAGGCTTTTTTCAAACTTTTTAGATCGGCGCAGGTAATATAGCCGGCTTCTTTAATTTCCTTCATAAGCGGAAACGCTTCTTTCATCTTATCTGAATTAAGGTAGGAAGTGGCAAGAAATGACATTACCTGGTATTTCCCGGGACCCTTGTATGCCGGCAATCTTTCAATAACTACTTGTTGTGCAGTTTCTGTGTCCCCGTTTTCTTCTAAATAATCAGATAGATTTTGGAGGTAAAAAAATTGTAAAGGCGCCAAGTCAACAGCTTTTCTGTAAAATAATTCCGTCGAATCCGAATCTGATACCTCATCCTTATAATAATTGCCCAGCGTATAATAATAATCAGCAGAGTCGTAGTTGTTTCTTAATAAAAGTTTTACAGAGTCAAGTGAAACAAGTGATAATGATAAGCCTGAAAATTCGTATTCGAACCGAAGTCTGAGCAATCTCAATTCAACAGAGTCGTTATACTTCTTTAATCTGCTAATTAATGATACCGCAACGGCAGTGTCTTTTTTGTCAATTGCATAGTCATACAGTGAAAAATATGGGGTCATGTCGTCGGGAAAAAGATCTATTGATTTTATAAGGTAGTCAATTGCCTTTTTTTCTTGTTTCAACTCAATAGCATACTCAGCTAAATTTTGCAAAATGCATTTGGTGCATTCAAATGTATTGTAGTGCGGATCTTTCAACAATACTTCTTCGTAGTATTGAATTGCTTTGATATAATTCTTTTTGTTGGCATAACAGGAGCCTAAATGATATTTTGGCATTAACCAACCGGGGCTTTTGCTAATGGCCTTTTCGAGTAGCTGAATAGCTTTTGACCAATTTTCTTTTCTAATTTCTACAGTGGCTTTCGCTGTTAGCAGGTAAGCTGCTTCGGGTTCTTCTTTAATAGCTGAGTCAATAATAAGCTCAAGTTTAGCTGGTGTAACTTGGTTTTCTGTTTCAGCAAACCACAATGCTTTTCCCTGTACAAATAAATAACGTTTCAAGTTTTTCAGGTACTTCTCATTGGGAAGCCGGAGATCATTATTCTGCAATACCTGTTCAATCAGGTCAACACCTTCATCAAATTGTTTTTCGGATACCAGCTTTTTTCCAATAAAAGAATTGTTGACTATTTCCTGCGCATTATTCATCAATGCAGCCAACAAGTCGGAGTTGGCTTGCAAAATAAAATCTGTATCTGCAGTGCACTTTTTTAATTGCTGGTACAAAACTGTTGCTGATTCTTTACCGGAAAAGCCAAATCGTTTTTCATTGATGGCCTTAGTCATTTCGGTGAAATAGTAATTGCAACTGTCGTCAGGTATTTTAAAGTGTTGCCTCCCAATAATACTATTTCCGCCTGTCTTTTGTATTGTCTGGGTAACCGGTGCTTTCAATGTTGCAAGCACTGTTGAGAATTTATTTGGGCCTTCAAAAATCGGCTGCTGTTTATTATTCGTTTCTTTTGCCACATTACTGCCTACATACATTTCCAGTTCGGCTAATGTTATGGTTGAATCTTTGTTGGTATCGGCATCTCCATTTAACCCATTGATAAGAAAATAAGAAAACACACCTCTTCCGTTTCCCCATTTTTTATCTTCGTACGACAACTGACCGGGTTGTGAGCTTAGGATCTTTATTTCGTTTTTCCACATGCCGCTAATAGCGGCCGCAGCAAATTCAGCACCTTTAATTCCACCAGCTAATTTTCCGGACCGGCAGGCATCTGTAATTAGAATTACTTTAATGTCTTTACTTAGAAGAGTTACAAATACATCTTTTAAATCGTTAACAGCAACAGCACCTCCCCAATAATTGTCAGAATAAGTATCGTTTGTCAACAGGTACCCTTTATTTAAAACTTCCGGTGATTCGACATCACCGTGGCCTGAAAAAAAGAAAAGTAGATTGTCACCGGGTTTTAATGACGATGCGATTCTTGTAAGCTGTGTAATCAGGTCGCCCCGTTTTGCTTTTTCGTTTACCAGCAAGGTAATATCTTCTTTCTTAATATTCCAAAAACCTGAAGTAGCCAGGTAGTCGGCGAAAACCTGAGCATCTTTATCAGCATAATGCAGCGAATCTATAAACTGGTATTTGGAAATCCCTACAACTAATGCCTTTGTTTTTCCCTGCCTGATATTTTCTTTCTCAGCAACAATAAGGCCTTTAGGTGTTTGTGCTAAACCAGCGGAATAAAAAAAGGAAATGCCTGTTAGGAATAGGAAAGGAAGAGCATACCTGAATTTTTTAAGTGGCATGATTTAAAGTTACTCAATAAATTATAAGAGTAATATTTTAAATATGGCATTTTTTAGTTCTGTTTCAAGGCATTTCAACCATATAAGGGTGTTAAAGCTGCAACTAAAAGCAAACTGATTTTTATTTTTACTTACACTTATTTGTCTGTTGCAATAATCAAAAAACTATTTTATCCGCCTACCTATTACCGTTACTTGTTTTGCAATTGAAACTTTGGTGACTTGTCAAATTTTATTGTGTAGTAGGGTAAATACTTGTAATAAATACCTGTTTAAGTATTCCCCGCCTGTACATAATTGCTTTTTTTCTTATCCTTAACTAATTAAAGCTTTGCAATGTAAAAATGCTGCCGTAATTTTGCAGCCGATTAATAAAAATCATAACCTAAACACATTTTTATGAAAAAAGTACTATTCGTAGCTGTATTAGCAACAACTACATTTATTGCACAAGCACAGGTGAAATTTGGCGTTAAAGCCGGTGTAAACATCTCTAACTGGGGTGGTAAAGACGCAGATGAACTTGAAGGAAAGAAATCTAACACAGGTTTCAATATTGCAGGTCTTGCAAACATTCCATTTAGCGAAAATTTTTCATTCCAACCTGAACTGCAATTTTCAATTAGCCAGGGTATTGAGTTCAGAGAAGCTCCACTTGAAGTTAATTACAATTTGAATTACATCAATGTTCCATTGATGCTTCAATTTAACAAATCAGGTTTTTTTGCAGAAGCTGGTCCGCAAGTTGGTTTTTTAGTGACAGGGAAAGTAAAAACTACTGATGGTACAAATACTGAAGAAATGGATGTGAAAGACGAACTTAATGCAATTGATTTCGGTGTTAACCTTGGTGCTGGCTACATAACAAACTCGGGTTTTGGTTTCGGAGCCCGTTATAACTTTGGTATGTCAAACATTATTGATCAAGATAATACAGAAGTTAAAAACCGTATATTTTCTATCAACCTTATTTACATGTTTGGTGGTAAAAAGTCTAAATAATTGTAGAATTTATTTTCTTTCAAAGGCCGGAATTTTCCGGCCTTTGTGTTTTGTGATATATTTGTACAAGCATAAAATAATTATACTTGAAAACAATATTAACTGGCACTCAATTAACCGAAGCAATTAATGTATTGGTTAGTAAAATAAATGTGGCTCATCCCACTTTAACAGATGTTGTTTTTGTAGGTATTCAGCAGGGGGGTGTTGTAGTTGGTAATGATATGATAGAGGCTTTACAACAGCTTCATGCAACAGAAACAGTTCAATACGGCCAACTGGATATTACTTTTTACCGGGATGATATCAGAAATGAAATCCTCACCCCCGATACCATGAATCTTCCCTTTGCCATAGAAAATAAAACAGTGGTATTGATAGATGATGTGTTGTTTACAGGCCGTACTATCAAAGCTGCCCTGGATGTACTCCTTGATTATGGCAGGCCAGCCAAAGTGGAATTATGTGTGTTGGTAGACAGGAAAGAGCATCGTCAGTTCCCCATACAGGCTGATTATGTGGGGTTAACGGTACAAACAAATAAAGCAGATAAAGTGAAACTGGTGAACAAAGAAGTAGTGCTTATCAGCAACTAAAGATTTTTTGATAAACTATACAACCTGTGGCTAAATCCTCTAATTTCGCTTTTTAATGCAACTATCCACTCGTCATCTGCTGGGCATTAAGAACCTCACCAAAGAAGATATTTCATTAATTCTATCTACAGCAGCTCAATTTAAAGAAGTTTTACAACGGCCTGTTAAGAAAGTTCCATCACTTAGAGATGTTACGATCGTAAATCTTTTTTACGAAAATTCCACCCGAACCCGATTTTCTTTTGAGCTGGCAGAAAAACGATTAAGTGCTGATACGATCAATTTTGCTTCTTCTTCATCTTCTGCTGCAAAAGGCGAAACTTTATTGGATACTGTCAATAACATACTGTCCATGAAAGTGGATATGGTGGTAATGCGACATAGTGCCAGCGGTGCTCCGCATTTTTTAGCACAGCATATTCCTGCAGCAATTATTAATGCGGGTGATGGAATTAATGAACATCCCACACAAGGATTGTTAGATGCTTTTTCCATACAGGAAAAAACAGGAGCTTTAGCAGGCAGAAAAGTAGCCATCATTGGCGACATCATGCATAGCCGGGTGGCACAAAGTAATATTTACTTGTTGAAAAAAATGGGAGCTGATGTAACCGTTTGCGGCCCGCCCACTTTAATTCCTAAATATATTGGTGAGGCATTAGGTGTAAGTGTAAATTATAATCTGAAAGAAACATTAGAATGGTGCGATGTAGCGAATGTGCTGCGAATTCAGCTGGAAAGGCAGAACCAGGCATTATTTTCCTCTTTGAGAGAATATAGTTTGGCTTACGGTATTAACAGAAACTTACTGGATAGCCTCCACAAAGAAATCGTTATAATGCATCCCGGGCCAATTAACAGGGGAGTGGAGTTAGATAGTGATGTGGCTGACTCCAAACAATCCATTATCTTACAGCAAGTAGAGAATGGAGTAGCAGTTAGGATGGCAGTACTTTATTTATTATCTGGTAAAAACTAATTTAATAAGTACGAATTAAGAAATACGAAGTACGTTGCGTACTTTCAAACTCTATCGTACTACTTACTTTTAACTTCCTATTTGTTATGGCTCGTATCTGCTTATTTCCTGGAACCTTTGATCCGCTTACACTCGGTCATGTAGATATTATCAACAGGGCATTACCCTTGTTTGATAAAATAGTAGTAGGTATTGGTTTAAATGCTGCCAAAGCACCCATGTTTTCTCCTGATCAGCGATTACAATGGATTAAAGATATTTATAAAGATGAGGACAGGGTAGAAGGCGCCGTATATGAAGGGTTGACTATTAATTTTTGTAAAACAATTGGGGCTCATTTTATTTTGAGGGGGATTCGCTACGTCAGCGATTTTGAATATGAAAAAACAATTGCTGATGCTAACCGTACGCTGGATAAAAATATAGAAACCGTTTTCCTCACAGGTGAGCCTAAATACACATCCGTTGCTTCTACCATTGTTCGGGATATTATTCGTAATGGTGGTGATGCAGCTCCATTCTTACCCGAAGTTGTTTCAAAATCTCTTGAAAAATAATGTAGTATGTCAATCTGGTTTAACAAAGAACTTTTACTAAGCGATTTCAATCAATTTGGCAAAGGCACCATGGGTGAACATATCGGTATTGAATGGGAAGAGCTGGGAGATGATTTTCTAAAAGCAAAAATGCCCGTGGATCATCGTACCATACAACCGTATGGATTGTTACATGGTGGAGCTTCCTGTGTATTGGCAGAAACGATTGGAAGTGTAGCTTCTGCCATGGTAATTGATCATGCATCTTTTCAATGTGTGGGGCTTGAAATAAATGCGAATCATATTCATAGTGCAACAGCAGGATTTGTAACAGGTATTGCCAGGCCATTGCACCTCGGCAGAAGCACCCATGTGTGGGATATAAAAATCTTTAATGAAAATGATAAAATGGTATGTGTAAGTCGCCTGACTGTTGCTATAATTGAAAAAAGGGATTTTAGCAAACCAAGGTCGTTGTAAAGCCCAGCCTCCCCACCCTCCGAAGGAGGGCTTTAAGTCGTTTATATTTTGTCAGTTACTCAAGTAAATAAATGCATAAATAGCAAACCCTGCTATTTTTTGGAATATTCCTGATCCACTTACATTTAAAGTTTATTACTATACACTTGTATTACATCAATGACTGAAGGAAAACACTCTGGAAAAAATGCCGGGGCTTCTTTTAAACCCAGCCATTTAATTTCTTCAATACCTTCATCTGTTTGCGGCACTAATTGTTGTTCACCTTTTACTTTCATTGTGTACCAATGCGATTCTTTCAGCACAAATTTTGTTCCTTCATGATAGGTATGATAAGTAATAATTAATGGAGCAATAAGCTTTACCTCGGATAGCCCGGTTTCTTCCTCTACTTCCCGCACTGCACATACTTCCAGGCTTTCACCTTTATCTAATTTTCCTTTAGGCAAATCCCATTTTCCTCTTCTGTAGATCAGGAGTATTTCTTCCTTTTCATTTTCCACTATACCACCGGCTGCTTGTATGATAGTAAATTTTTTATAAAAGGCTTTTTGTAATTCCTTTAGATCCGGATGGTAAAAAACGCCGGCATGTACTTTCTCCAATTGCATTTCATGTATCATAGCTTTCACCGTATGGCTATCCAGTTCATCAATAAAAATGGCATCATCATGATGAACAAACGGTTCGATTTCTCCATCAATTGTATCGCACAAATAGAGAGGCTTGTTGTCAAAATAAATCTTGATGTACATAACTGATATAGCTCAATATTTAAATTCTAAATCATCAAATACTTTTGAAAGTTACGAATTAAAGTCTCGTAACTCATAGCTCGCAGCTCACTGCTTTTTTTTACCTTCGCTGTATGACAGATGCCAAAGCCGTTGCCGAAAAATTGTTACAAGTAAACGCCGTTAAATTAAGTCCCGATCAGCCTTATACCTGGGCCAGCGGTTGGAAAAGCCCGATTTACTGTGATAATAGAAAAGTGCTATCATTTCCTTTCATCAGGGATTATATTAAGTCCGAAATGTGCAATGTAGTTTTTGAAAAATTTCCGGAAGCAGAAATACTTGCGGGAGTAGCAACAGCCGGCATAGCCTGGGGTGCCATGGCTGCGGATCAATTAAAGCTTCCTTATATCTATGTTCGTCCAAAACCCAAAGAACATGGATTGGGTAATCAGATAGAAGGACATTATGAAAAAGGGCAGAAGGTGGTGGTAATAGAAGACCTTGTTTCTACCGGTAAGAGCAGCTTGCAGGTGGTGGATGTATTAAAAGCACAGGGATTGGAAGTGATTGGAATGGTGTCCATTTTTACTTATGGCTTTGCCGCTGCAACGGAAGCTTTCGCTACTAACTCATTGACCTACTATTCGCTTACCACTTATGCTGATTTGATAGAATCTGCTATTCAAAAAGGGATTGTTTCAGTTGACCAGCAAGATATTTTGTTAAAGTGGAGAGATGATCCGGCTAACTGGGAAGGCAATTCGTAATTTTAGACTCAAATAAAAAATGATGGTAAAAAAGATTTTATTCTCTATTATAGCTGTAATCGGAATGTCCATTGCCGGGTTCTCGCAAACAAAGGCATTGGTACAAGCAACAATAAAAACGCCTACGGCTCTCTGCCAAAGCTGTAAAGAAAGAATTGAAGCCTACCTGAAGCGGTATGACGGAGTAACTGAGATAAACGTAAACTTCAGAAAAGGCGAGACGAAGGTTAAATACCATACAGACCGTACGGATATTGAGCAGATAAAAACAGCTATTGCAAATGCTGGTTATGATGCAGATGATATTCCTGCAACAGAAGATATGTACAAAAGACTACCGAAAAGCTGCAAAAAACCTGAAGATGGTGGTGGTCATCCTAAACCAAAAACACCGCCACCTCCACCGCAACAATAAATTACAACCCTCCATTACCGGAGGGTTTCTTATTTTAATAAAGCTGCAATATTCTGCTTACCCTCGTAATTGATAGGATAATTAATATAAACAAAACTCTTTCCCACTTTTGCCACGCCTTTTACTCTTAGCATTACTTCATTACTCAGAAAAGCTGCAAACGAATTTTTGAGCAGTTTACCCATATCCACTTTTAGTTTAACAGGTAAATAGAAAGAATCTCTTGCCGGAATATGTATTAAACTGTCCATGGAAAACATACCCAGTACATTGCCATCGATCCAGGCCTCACCCTGCACTTCTTTTAGTTTCAGTTTAGAATTGTTGGGGTTAAAATAATACAGATTAAGTGACAGGGTAGATTCCTTTACGCCGAGCTTATCAAGATTAATATTATCAATTCGTTTAAAGTCAGGCTCCTTAAAAGAATTACAGGAGGGTAGATAAAATCCCAAACCCATCAGACAAAAGAGATAAACCAACCGACCTTGCATACTACATTTATTTTTTGCAAAATAGGGGAAAGGAACGTCTGCTTCCTGCTTTCTTGTAAATACCGGAAACAGTCAGTTATCCACAAAAACTCTTACCAACTATTTTAGGGGCTACGAAACTAATAGTAAAAGCCCTATTGCGGTAATGTGCAGGGTAGGCGGGAAGCCAATATTAAATAGCTAACCATTTTAGATTGTTTTTGGGAAAACTGGGATATAATACCCCTTAATAATTTCATATTCTATTACTAATTTATTTAGAATAGTTGTTTTTTAAAGTAATTCATCGAAAGCTAATTTATTTAGCTATATTTTTTTATATTTTATATTGTTTATTAGTACTTTAAATTAGTAGAATAAACTTAATAATTCATAATTTTTTAGTACTAATGTTATTATTTGACGATTATTTATACTACTCTAATTTATTAGCATTTTATAGTATTAATTAATGATTATCAATTATATTTAACACTTATTGATGTATTAACTAGATATAAAAATTAGAATAGATATTATTTTATATGTATAGAGAAAAGTGAAATAGGGAATTATGATTTGAATTATAATTAAAAGCTCATAACTCCCTCATTACCGTATAAATACGACTGATGTTTACTGGCAACTATTTATCCAGATAGCTGGTAAATCCCTAGTATTTTAACTTTCTATTTTGTAGATTAGCATCTCTTTCTTCACGATTCAGGACTTTGGACCCAATGAGAAAATTTTACCTTCTAAGTACCCTTGTACTAGCCATGCTTTGTGGTAGTACCTCTTATGCTCAAGATTTTTCTAACAAAGGAAAAGATTTTTGGGTAGCCTATGGTTACCATCAGGCAATGTCTCCAGGAGGGGGCAATGGCCAACAAATGGTTTTATACTTTGCGGCAGATCAGGCTGCAGTGGTAAATGTTTCCATTCCGTCTACTGGTTATTTTCAAAGTTATAACGTGCCTGCTAACTCGGTGGTTACTTCTAACCCTATTCCTAAAGCAGGTGCACAAGATGCCCGGTTAACCGCTGCTTCTAATTTTCCGGAAAATAAAGGTATACATATTACCAGCGATAAGCCTATTGTAGCTTATGCCCATATTTATAATCAAAGTGTATCCGGAGCTACAATATTGTTCCCAACTGCTACATTAGGTAAGGAATATTATTCGGTCAACTATACTAATATTTCTAACACACCAAGCTCACATTGCTGGTTTTATGTTATTGCTGCTGATGCAGGATCAACAACGGTAGAAATAACTCCTAGTGCACCTACAACACTTGGACATCCTGCAGGAGTGCCTTTTACTGTTACGTTAACGCAGGGGCAGGTTTATAATGTAATGGGAACAGTTAGTGGTAATACCGGGGTCGATTTAACTGGTTCAACCATAAGGTCAATAAATACAGGAGGTGGTTGTAAACGGATTGGTGTTTTTTCAGGTAGTGGACGAATTAGCATTACATGTACAGGAGGCTCCAGTTCCTCGGATAATTATATGGTACAGGCATTCCCCAAATCTGCCTGGGGTAAAAGATATCTTACGGCAACTTCGGGCGGCAACCAGCAAAATAATATTTACCGAATTTGTGTTTCAAATCCTGCAACAGTTGTTACTTTAAATGGTGCTCCTATTGGATTACCATTACAAGGTGGGTTTTACTACGAAATAGCGGCATCAAACACCCCAAAATTGATTGAAGCAGATCAGCCTATCATGGTAGCACAGTATCTTACTTCCAGAGGAGCTTGTGGTAATGGTAATGGTAATGGAGATCCCGAAGTAATTTATTTAAGTCCGGTGGAGCAAAACATCAATAAGGTTTTATGGAATGCAACACCAAATTTTTCAATACTTGAACATTATTTTAATGCTGTTGTCCCTAATGGCGGAACAGGGATTAGTTCCTTTAGATTGGATGGTAATCCTCTACCTCTGGGTTCTTTTATTACACATCCGCAAGACCCCAATTATTCTTATGTAAAATTCTCTGTAGGAGCAGGGCCACATACAATTCTATCCGATTCTGGTTTTAATGCTATTGCATATGGGTATGGTGATGCAGAATCATATGGTTACAATGCCGGTACAAATATTAAAGATATCTATCAATACATATCTGTTCAAAACCCGGCTGCTACCGTTAATTTTCCTGCTGCTTGTAAGGACATCCCTTTCAATTTCACCATGACATTTCCTTACCAGCCGACAAGTATTGAATGGGATTTAGGAACCCTGGGAACTTTTTCAATGCCAGACCCCAGTATTTATTATACAGGACCAATTGTTGTTGCCGGAAAAACATTACACCAATATCGTATTCCAACTCCTTATACAATAACTGTAGCAGGAACTTACCCGATTAAATTAACAGCAACTAACCCTACACCGGATGGCTGTGGCGGTGTGCAGGAAATTGAATTTGATCTGCAGGTTTTTGATAAGCCTTTAGCAGATTTTAATTTTGCAACTTCTGGTTGTGTAAATAGCCCGGTTAATTTTACAGAAAATAACACATCAACCAGGGCCATTACCGATAGACATTGGAATTTTGCCGATGCTTCACCTTTTGGAACAACAGCTAATCCAACGCATACGTATACAGCACCGGGTTCTTATGAGGTGAAGTTTACTTATACAAACGATATTGGTTGCGTAGCAGATACAGCCCGTAAAACTGTAGTAATCACTAATCCTCCCGTTGCAGATTTTAGTCATGCAGGTCCATACTGTGTTGGTAGTCCTGTAAATTTTACAGATTTATCGACAGCAATTCCGGGAGGCACCTATGCATGGAATTTTGGAGATGGAAGTCCGATCAGTAATGTTCAAAACCCAACGCATACTTATGCAACGGCAGGACCATTCACTGTTTCATTAACTGTAACATCAGCCTCTGGTTGTGTTAGCTTACCTATAACTAAAAACATTACTGTAAATCCAAAACCCACGGCTGATTTTGCTTTACCTGTTGCTTGTTTACCAGTTGGAGCAGCTCAATTCAATGATGGTTCCACTCCGGGTGCAGGAAATACAATTACTACCTGGGCATGGACTTTTGGGGATGCAGGAACTGCCAACACACAAAACCCTTTACATAATTATACAACAGCAGGTCCTTTTACTGTTGGTCTTACTGTTACTACCAACACAGGTTGCACTGATACAAGAACGCAAACACTTAGTACAGTTTATGCTGAACCACAAGCGGCCTTTACAGCACCATTGGATGTTTGCCTGGGTTCTACAGTAAACTTTACAGATGGAAGTAGTGCGCCGGGAAATTCAGTTACACAATGGAGATGGGATTTTGGAGATGGAAGCCCGATCAGTAATATTCAAAACCCAACGCATACCTATACCACTGCAGGTCCTTTTACAGTAACATTGAATGTTACTTCCGCAGCAGGTTGTGCCACTGTAAATAATTCTGCTACCAGAACAGTTAATGTAAGAACATTACCAACTGCCAATGTAATTGGTGCGGCCACTGTTTGTCAAAATGGTACAGAGCCAACTATTACATTTACCGGTGCTGGCGGTACAGCACCCTATACTTTCACTTATTCTATTGATAATGGTTCGGGACCTGTTGTTCAGGCACCGGTAACAACCGTATCCGGAAACTCAAGAACTATAAATGTACCAACTGCTGTTGCAGGTACTTTCAGGTATGCTTTAGTAAATGTTCAGGAAGGAAGCACTGCTTCCTGTAGCCAGGCGCAAACAGGATTTGTTGATGTATTGGTAAGGCCATTACCAGGTGCTACCATAACAGGTGCTACGGAGGTTTGTGTTAATGCTCCTTCGCCAACTATTACGTTTACTGGTTCCAATGGAGTTGCACCATATACCTTCCATTATCGAATTAATAGCGGACCTATTCAAACGATTGTTACAACCGTTGGTAACACAGTTACTGTTGCGGTTCCAACAACGGGTACTGGTACATTCACCTATGAATTAGTGGATGTTCAGGAAAGCAGTACAAATAGTTGTTTACGAACTTTTACACCTGCTTCTTTAACCGCTGCCGTTACTGTAAAACAATTACCTACTGCTACTATCATTGGCTCCGCAGATGTTTGCCTGAATGCAGCAACGCATAATATAACATTTACCGGGGCAGGTGGTACATCGCCTTATCAATTCCGGTATAGAATTGTTGGAGATCCAACGCCTTTCTATACAGCAACTACAATAGCTCCATCAAATACTGTTAATGTGCCGGTGCAAACCAATGTGGCCGGAACCTTTACGTACCAATTGTTAAGTGTGCAAGAGGGTGGTGTTAGTGCTTGTGCACAACCACAAACTGGTTCTGTCACAACTACTATTAATCCATTACCAACAGCCAACTTTGCGCCTTCAGCCATTATTTGTGAGGACAGGGTAATATCATTTAATGATTTATCTGTACCCGGTGCTGGTAACATTGTATCATGGGCCTGGAATTTTGGTGACCCGAATGCATCATCATCTAACCCCAATACATCAACAGATCAGAACCCATCACATATTTATACAGTTGCAGGAGATTACGAAATTAAACTTATTGTTACTACCGATAAAGGTTGCGAAAGTATTGAGGTTTCTAAATCAATTACAGTCAATGTAAATCCTACTGCTGATTTTACTCCTCCGCTTGCATGTGTGGCAGATGTAAATGCACAGTTTACTGATTTGGGTACTGTTAACCCTGGAACTGTTACAGGCTGGGATTGGAATTTCGGCGACCCAAATTCAAATGGCGCAAATCCTAATACATCAACGGTAAAAAATCCTACCCATCATTTTACAGTGGCAGGACCTTATACGGTACGGCAAATTGTAATCAGTAATACTGGTTGCAGAGACACTACGTCAAAAACATTTACGGTGAACGATTTACCGGTTTCCAATTTTACTATTGAAAATGTGGGCTCCGTTTGTTCCAATCAATCTATTACTATTAAGGATGCTGCAACAACTGCCTTTGGAGCAATAACAAAACTGGAAATATTCTGGGATTACCTGAATGATCCTACTGCTAAAACAACAGATGCAACACCTGTTGCCGGAAAATTATATACTAACAACTATGCTGAATTTGGTACTCCTGCAACCAGAACATTCCGTATCCGGTATGTAGCCTATACAGGAGATAATTGTATTAGCTCCTTTGAGAGAGATGTTACTTTACTGGCCACACCAACCCTAGCTTTTGCACCGGTGCCCGGTATTTGTTCCGATGTACCGGCATTCCAGATAACACAGGCACAATTAGTAAATGCATTGCCGGGTGGCCCTGCTTTATTTAGTGGTAATGGTGTATCACCTACTGGTTTGTTTAATCCTGCAGTAGCAGGAGTGGGTACACATGTTATTCGTTATTCTTATACAGGTACTAATGGTTGCAGTAATTTCCTGGAGCAACCCATTGAAGTTTATCCTGATCCTGTTTTAAATGCAGGACCTGATAAAGTGGTATTAGAAGGTGGACAGGTAATGTTAACTCCAGCTTCAAATATTGGTTTAACGATTACTTATTTATGGACGCCAGCATTAGGGTTAAATGATCCAACATCACCATTCCCCATTGCATCCCCTGCTACGGACAGAACTTATACACTTACTGTTACTTCAGATAAAGGATGCACTGACAGTGATGATGTTTTTGTAAAAGTGTTGAAGAATCCGTTGATACCAAATATTTTCAGCCCGAATGGCGACGGAGTGCATGATAGATGGGCAATTGCTTATTTAGAAAGCTATCCGGGTTGTACAGTGGATATCTACAACCGCTATGGACAGTTGGTGTACCGTTCAGTTGGTTATGCCACAGCATGGGATGGAAAAGCAAACGGAAAAGATGTACCGGTAGGTACTTATTACTATGTAATTGATCCTAAAAATGGCCGTGGTAAGTTATCCGGTTATGTAGATGTAATACGATAAACAAAAGTATTGAGCCAAAAAAAGCAAACAGTGAAAAAGATTTTTATTACAGCAGCAATGATTTGTTCCGGTGTACTGGCCATAGGGCAACAACGTCCGCATTATACCCAGTATGTCATCAACCCATTTATAATTAATCCAGCCCTTACCGGAATTGAAAACTATACAGATTTAAAAATGGCGGTACGAGATCAGTGGGTAGGTATTAACGGGGCGCCGAAAACAGTTTACTTAACTGTTCATGCGCCATTGGGAAAAGGAGATGATTATGCTACTTCTGCTACATCATTTGAAGTGCCGGGACAAAATCCAAGAGGACAGGCTTATTGGAGAAATTATACAGCGGCAGAACCTCACCATGGAGTTGGATTGCAAATAATAAATGATCAAACAGGAAGTTTTCGTTTTCTTACAGCCAGTGCTACCTATGCCTATCATCTTGGTTTGAATGCAACTACCAATCTATCTGGCGGTTTTTCTGCTGGTATTACTAAAGTAAGTATCGACAGAAGCAAACACAGCTTTGATGGTAATGGAGATCCTTCTGATCCTGCTTTAGGCTCTGCTTTCACCGGTGAGCTTACTAAAACGAGACCTAATTTAGGTGTAGGACTTTGGTTATATTCCCGTGACTATTTTGCCGGGTTTTCTGTACAGCAGGTAATACCGCAAACACTCAGTTTTGTAGACGATAATCCTTCTATACTACAGCAGGGAAAATTTGTTCCGCATATTTTTATGACGGCTGGTGTTCGCTTTTTGTTATCAGAAGATATCAATATGATCCCTTCATTAATGGTTAAATATATTAAAGGAAGTTCCATCAGGGAATTTCAACCAGAAGCAAATGTGAAGTTGCAGTATCAGGATTTATTCTGGCTGGGTGGAAGTTATCGTTACCAGGATGGTTATGCTGGTATGATTGGGTTGAATGTAAAAAACACATTTAATGTTAGCTATGCATTCGATAGAACCAATGCAAATTCTCAACTAAATGATTTTAGCCGTGGCACACATGAAATTGTATTTGGTTTCTTATTAGGAAACAAGTACAGCCAGGCATGCCCCAGATGTTATTAATACAAAAAGACGGAAGAAAAATAATTGTTGAATGCCGGACTCAGGTTCGGCATTTATTATTTGTACCAAAAAAGGATGAAGAGGCAAAGAGAAAATAAGAAAGTTAAAGGAATTACAGGCGAACAATTTTCTTAGCCCTGATAGCTTTTACTTCATTTAAAGCCCTTAACGCATCTTTTCTTCCTTGCTCAATACGTTTTAAAGAAACATCTGTATCAGGAATACTTTTTACATCGTTCTCAATAAGAGTACTTTCTATTTTTTGAAGTTGAGAAAGGGCTTGACGGTAAACTGATTGAATACTATCAATTCTAACTTGCTGTACTGCATTAGCAAGCTGTGCATTTACATTTTCCCAATCTACATTATTATATGCGAGGCGAAGATTGTTTTCCCATTCCTTCCAATCGATATTATTGATCTCCTTTTCGTACGTAGCTTTTAATTTTTCTTTTTCACTTTCCGTAAATACCTCAGCCATTGTTTTCTCTACATATTTCCATTGGGCACTTTCTAATACTTTTTTTGATGCTTCCAAAGCAACCTGCACTTGATCTTCCTGGTATTTTTTTAACTCCGGAACTTCTTCCACAATGTCAATACCTGCTTGTCTAAAAGCGGAGTTAGCATAGGAAATAGGAAATGCAGCAGGTATAGGCTCAGCCTCTGCAGCAACAAAACTTTCGGTTTCAACTGCATCTTTTCGTTTTGTGCTGGCATCAGCAATATGATTAACTACTGGTTCAACTGCTGGTAAATAATCCCCTTTTTCATACCCATCAAAGAAGTTGAAAGAAGATGATACATCTCCAATTGAGTTTACCTTATTACCGGAAGGTTGTTTGCTTATAATAAGAACAGCATTTAATAGAAATACGATCAACAAACCGGTAAATAAACCCGCCACCCGTTGAAAAGAAAATAATTGTTTTTTCTCCACACCCAGTATTGATTCAACACGGTTCAACAGGTCATTTCTTTTACCAGAAGCAGCAATTGCTAACGGCTTATTAATATGACTTGTTCTTTCTAATGTAAGCAGGGCAGAAGCATACTCATGCGATTGGTATTGAAACTGCAATACCATATCATCACAACTCTTTTCTCTTTCTCTTTCTACAATTCTTACAAAGGCTTTTACAAAAGGGTTGAAATACAATACTGTCTTTATCAAATTAATGATAAGGTTGATAAAGTAATCGTACCGTTTGATATGTGAAAGCTCATGCAACAATACGGCTTCCAGTTGCGGAGGCGTTAGATGATTGATTGCGGCTAAAGGAACTAGTATAACCGGCTTTAAAAATCCGATCGTAACGGGAGACGAGACCAGTTCTGAAACCCAGATGTTTACTTTTTTCTTTATGCTCATCTGGCCGGCAATTCTGGTAATAAACATTCTCCATTCAACATTTATCTTGGTTAAGCCATGTTTGCGGATGATCTGCACATAGCGATAATTCCGGATGAAACCCAGTAAGGGTATCACCAAAAGAATAAGATATAAGACAGATGCTATGGGAAGAATTTGTTTTAACCAACCGCCTAAGGCAGGATTTTCGTGGGTATTAATTAGTACTGATGATAATGAACCCTCATTCACTGCATTACTGGTATATACAGTAACAAAAGTGTAAACAAACCAGGCAAAGCCAGTCATTAATAGCGATGATGCTAATAAGCTTTTTGTTGAAGCCCTTGAGCTGCTGAACATAGCAGTTATAACCTGGTAAACTACCCAGAGTAATGCAAGTTGCCAAAGGCTGTTTAATACAGCCCAACCCAGGGATTGAAAAAAATTGGCCTGGCCGCTGGTCATGGTTTATTATTTTTTAAGGCTGTCGAGTAATTGCTGAATTTTCTCCAGTTCCTCACGGCTTGCCTTATGGCTATCATCACCCAGGGCTTGAATAACAAGCTGGGTAGGAGAACCACCAAACAAACTATCGATCATCTTACCTAAAATATGCTTTTGTGTTTTTTCCTTGTTCACCGCTGCCTGGTACACATGGGTACGCATTGAATCGTCTCTCTTCACAATGCCTTTTTCGTTCATGATCTGCATCAGCTTAAGGGTAGTAGTATAACCAGCCTCTTTTGTTTTAGCCAGTTCTTCATGCACTTCCCGTACGGTAGCCAAACCCCTTGACCAAAGGATCTGTAGTATCTCTAATTCACTTTCTGTAGGCTTTATCAATTTAGGTGCTGACATAGTTTTCCGATTTATAGCCCGAATATACGACCTTTTTCGTAAGACGAACAAATCCTAACGGTATTTAGTTTTTTTTAACATGGATTAACAAGTGTGACGGGGCAGGGCTAAAAAGGTTACAGCTAGCATTTATTGAATTGATACGTCTATTTTTACACCTATTATTATTACAATAAATGCCCACCTCCGAACAAGCAATTGAACAAACAAAAAAATGGATCAACGAGGTGGTGGTTGGCTGTAACTTCTGTCCCTTTGCTGCCCGGGTGGTAAAACAACAAGCCATTCACTTCCAGGTAGAAAACAGCAGCGATTTAAAATCATGCCTTACGGCATTTATGGTAGAATTACAACGGTTAGATAATAATGAAACCATCGAAACGAGTTTTCTCATCCTTCCCAATTCCTTCAGCGATTTTAATGAATACCTTGATCTGGTGGACAAAGCAGAAACACTATTAAAGAAAAACGGATACGAAGGCATTTATCAAGTCGCCAGTTTTCATCCACATTATTTATTTGCAGGTTCATCAGCAACAGATGCCGCCAACTATACCAACCGCTCGGTTTACCCCATGCTGCATTTGTTACGGGAAGAAAGTATCGACCAAGCATTGAAACATTACACATCTCCTGAAAACATTCCCGAACGCAATATCAATTTCGCAAGAGAAAAGGGTTTAGTGTATATGAAGATGCTGCGGGATGCATGTGTGTGAGTTTCTAGTTACGGGTTTCGGGTTTGGCGTGAAGAATTAAAAGGTCATTTGTATTTGATTAGCCCATAAAAAAAGCCCCACTGTAGAAACAGCAGGACTTCTTGTAATGGTTCTGATTAAGATCTTTACTTGCAGGACAAAGCCTTGGCGTAGTCCTGTAAAAAATTATTTATACTGTACCGTATTCGCTTTGTTTACCGCAGCGATTGGTTTAGCCTTTATTTCAATTTTATTTTGTTTTACTTCCACCGTTGCACTTTTCTTCGCAGCGATCTGCGCCAGACTCGGTGCAATTACTAATGAAACAATAGACATCAATTTAATAAGGATGTTCATAGACGGACCTGAAGTATCTTTAAAAGGATCACCCACTGTATCACCCGTTACAGATGCTTTATGTGGTTCAGATTTTTTGTAGAACATCTCACCATTTATTTCAACACCTTTTTCAAATGATTTCTTGGCATTATCCCAGGCACCACCAGCATTGTTCTGGAACATTCCCATCAATACACCACTCACTGTAGCACCAGCTAAAAATCCACCTAATGCTTCTGCACCAAGACCCGGCATAAAACCAATGATCAATGGAGAGATGATAGCAATAGCACCCGGCAACATCATCTTCTTAATAGACGCCTGTGTAGAGATGGCAACACATTTATCATATTCAGGTTTCCCTGTCCCTTCCATAATACCCGGAATAGTGCGGAACTGGCGGCGAACTTCTTCTACCATCGCCATCGCTGCTTCTCCCACTGCACGGATACACAAGGCAGAGAAGATGAACGGAACCATTGCACCTACAAATAAGCAGGCCAACACATTCGCTTTATAAATATCAATACCTGTAATACCGGCCACACCAACAAAAGCTGCAAACAAAGCCAATGCTGTTAATGCAGCAGAAGCAATAGCAAATCCTTTTCCTGAAGCAGCAGTTGTATTACCAACGGCATCCAATACGTCTGTTTTTTCTCTTACATCACTTGGAAGTTCACTCATCTCAGCAATACCACCTGCATTGTCAGCAATAGGACCGAAAGCATCAATCGCTAATTGCATAGCCGTAGTAGCCATCATACCGGCAGCAGCAATCGCTACACCGTATAATCCGGCACACTCATAAGAACCCCAGATACCACCAGCCAAAACTAATATTGGTAAAAAGGTAGATTCCATTCCTATTGCCAAACCACCAATTACGTTAGTAGCATGACCCGTTGATGATTGACGGATAATAGATTTAACCGGACGTTTGCCCATCGCTGTATAATACTCAGTAATGATGCTCATTAAAGCACCTACTACCAAACCAACACCAATAGCACCAAGCACACCCCATTTGGTAAATATTACACCACGCAGTTCCATAGCTTCCGGCAACAGCCAGTACACTAATCCTGCAGCAGCAATTGCAGTAAGGATCATTGAGCCCCAGTTACCCATGTTCAATGCCTTTTGCACCGTATGTGTATTGATACCCGCCGTTTCGCTGATGCGAACGAACAAAGTACCAACGATAGAAAATAAAATACCAACACCTGCAATCAACATTGGCAATACAACAGGAGAGAAGCCATTTAAAATATCTACACCTGCAAAAACAGTGGTTTGTTGTCCCAATACAATTGTAGCAAGTACCGTAGCCACGTAAGATCCGAACAAGTCAGCACCCATACCAGCCACATCACCTACGTTGTCACCAACGTTATCAGCAATAGTTGCCGGGTTACGGGGATCGTCTTCAGGAATACCTGCTTCCACTTTACCTACCAGGTCAGCACCTACGTCGGCAGCTTTGGTATAGATACCGCCGCCTACACGGGCAAACAAGGCTATTGATTCTGCACCCAATGAAAATCCAGTAAGCACTTCAATTGTTTTCAGCATTTCTGCATCACCAATCGCAGCATCCGGGGCAAACAGTTGTTTTAATACAATGTACAATCCACCCAAACCAAGCACCGCCAAACCTGCCACACCAACACCCATCACCGCACCTCCGGTAAATGATACGTTCAATGCTTTCTTTAAACTGGTACGGGCCGCTTGTGCCGTACGAACATTGGCTTTCGTTGCCGCTCTCATACCAATATAACCAGCCACTGCACTAAGCACAGCACCAATTACAAAAGCAATAGCGATTGACCAGTGGGAGTGAGGGTTCGCCTGCGCCATTACAGCCAGCAGAATACCAACTATCACCACAAAGTAGCCCAACACTTTCCATTCAGCTTTCAAAAAGGCCATCGCACCTTCAGCAATATATTTGCTGATCTCTTTCATGCGGTCGGTTCCCGCATCTTGTTTTGCTACCCATCTAAATTTGATCCAGGTATAAAGCAAACCAATAATTCCCATAGCCGGGATTGCGTAAATCAATTTGTCCATAAGAGTTGATTCTTAATCAAAATTTAATAGAAAAAGCGGCTTTTTCGCCGGGCGGCAAAGATAGGGGAAGGCCACCAAATTTTGAGGCAGGAAATTAGGCTGAAAATCAGGGATTTTATAGGCAAACCCTGAGCCTGTCGAAGGGTGGTCCAACTTGGCTAAATAGAAGATTTTTTGTTTGCTATCGTCTGGTTCATTGGGCATCGTTCCTTGCGTCGCACATTTCAACTTTAGTAACACGGATGAACAAATACAACCCACCCCATTTTCCTGAAATCTAAAAGTCAATTAATTCGCCCCTCCGAGGAGGGGAAGAAGCAATTAATTTGAATCTTACTATACCAGTTTTATAAAACTTTAAATAAGGAAATAAGTTTCTTTAGTACACTTCCCCTCCTTGGAGGGCCATTGAGGGAAACAAAAAACTATAAGAAATCGGGGTGGGTTGGCCTCATCGGTCTGGCGACTAGTAGTAAGTTGATAAACTAAAAACTGTTTACAGTGGTTTGAACAGTACCAATAACACCTCACCCTAAAAGCATTCACTTGTAGTGAAATCTTCGCCACTCTCTCCTCAAGGATAGGGAATCAGTGTCCTCGAAAATCGAAGACACCATGGGATGAGGTCTAAGCTGCGAAAAAATGATACTATTTTTAAAACGATTTAAAGCCACTCCTTCGGAGGCAACCGAGGGGTGTTACTTTAATGAACACCGGCCAAGGCGAAATGTAATCCTTACTTACTATTTAGTACTGAATTAATTGGTAAGCTGGCCCCAAATTTTTAATTATATCCCCAGCAACCATTGCTTCCATCGAAAGTTCCCGGGCAGCTACATCCCCGGCCAATCCATGCAGGTAAACACCCAGAATAGCCGTCTCTACAGAGCTATAACCTTGTGCCAGCAACCCAGTTAAAATACCAGTTAATATATCGCCGCTACCAGCAGTGGCCATTCCCGGGTTACCAGTATTATTAAAGAAACCTTTTCCATCTGTTGTTGCAATAAAGCTGTGGTGACCTTTTAAAACAATAATACTGTTGAGTTCTTTGGCTTTTTCCAATGCCAGTTCTATTTTTTCAAAATCGTTGGGGGTTTCTCCAAATAATCGTTCAAACTCTTTTGGATGCGGAGTAAGAATAGAACCAGCCGGAATTAATTGCAACAAATCTTTTTGTGCTGCTATAATATTTAATGCATCAGCATCCAGTACAATGGGGCTTCTGTAGGAATCAAACAATTCCCGGAGCATCATTTTTGTTGCGGCTGCAGTGCCTATACCTGGCCCAATGCCGATTGCTTCATACTTAGTAAGGTCATCATTTATTTTTGTAATGAACTCATTATTTAGATCCGTCAATACCATTGCTTCCGGAACACTGGATTGCAAAATTTCATATCCGCATTTTGGAATATGACAGGTAAGAAGACCTGCACCACTTCTCATACATGCTTTTGCAGATAATACAGCAGCACCCATTTTACCATAACTACCGGCCACTAATAAGGCATGGCCAAAATTTCCTTTATGAGCAAAACGGTTTCTTGGTTTATAAATAGAATGAATAATGACTTCATCCACTAATTCAAACCGGGTGAAGGCAGATTGAAAAAAACTATTGTGCAAACCAATATCCAGAATATGTAATTCGCCAATATATTCCTGGCTTTCAGCAACAAGAAAAGCTGTTTTATAACATTGAAAACTTAAAGTATGTGTTGCCTTTATTGCGGCATTTCCATTTGATGAATGATCAACAAATAAACCACTGGGTATATCAATCGAAATAATTTGGCAACGGGAGTTATTAATATGTTCTACCAGTTTTGCTGTTACACCTTCAAGGTTGCGGTTTAATCCGGATCCGAATAACGCATCAATTACTACTTGTTCTTTTGGTAACGCATGAAACTGTTCTTCGGTTTGTATAAAATGAATATCTGCTTTTGGCAATTGATGTAAACGGGCAAGGTTGGTTTGAAAATCATCGGTTCCTTTGTGACCAAATTCAAGAATATAAATTATTACCGGGTAATGCTGTTGCATCAGCATTCGGGCAATAGCCAATCCATCACCACCATTATTGCCTTTACCACAAAAAATACTGAAGGCTGCAACATCCGGATATTGCAGTAATAACCACTCCACGCATTTAGTAGCCGCCCGTTCCATTAAGTTAATTGATGAAATAGGCTCTTGTTCTATGGTATATTGATCCCAAAGACATAGTTGTTCTACCGAAAGAATTTTCATTGTACCCTAAAGTTGGAGAATATATCCCAAAAAGAAACGAAGAGTCAAAGAAAACTAGTTAATGCTGCTTATTAAGGGGGCTCTATTTCTTTGTCTTAGTTTTTGTTGGAGTAATGATATTCTTCTTTTTAGGGTTAGCAGGGGCTTCATTTTTTGATGGCTGTGTATTTTCTGCATCATCTTCAGCAGATACTTTCTGCTGTTGGTAGTCGCCAAAAATATCATAACATAAATGCGCAGCACTATAAATACTACGGGTAAATTTATTGCCCAATATTATAATTGTTGCTTTTTCATCAGTCAATCTAGCAAAAGCAGCATTAAAGCCATGCCATTTGCCAAAATGATAAATGACTTTTTTGTCATTGGGTAATAATTGTAACCGCCAACCCAATCCATAATTATGTATCGATGGCTTTTCATGGCTGTACGATGTAAATGCTGAATCGAGCAAGGCAGGAGAAAGTACCTGGTCGGTGTAGAGAGCCTGGTCCCACTTCAACAGATCCTGCGGCGTAGAATAAATATTTTTATCGCCATAGGTAGCATCGAGGAAATCAAAATCCCAGTAAGTACCATTAGCCGTATAAGAAGGAGTGGCGGTTAAAGTATCTTTTAAGGTAAATACATAGGTATTCTTCATTTGCAGCGGCGCAAAAAATTTCTGCTGCATATACGCCGGAAAAGTTTGCCCGGTAATTTTTTCAACGATCATGGCCAGCAAAACATAATTGGTATTGCAATAATTAAAACGTCCATCTGCACGGCCGGTAGGGTCTGGTATTTTATCCATCATCATTTGTACCACATCTTCATTGCGGGCAAATTGTTTATTCCATTTTCCTTTTTCATCCATGCCCCATTTATTATTACTCATAAAGTATAAATAGTTGGGCAGGCCGCTGCGATGGTTGAGCAACATCTTTACCGTAATGCCGGCATACGGAAAACCGGGAAAGAATTTATTGATGCTATCGTTGAGCGATAATTTTTGTTCCTGTATCAACCGCAGAATTGCAATACCGGTAAATGTTTTAGTAGTGGAGGCAATATGCATGGAGGTATTAGCGGTAACGGAATCTTTGCTGCGGAGATTGGCATAGCCTGCATATTTTTCATAAATAACAGAACCGTTCTTGGCGATAAGAATGCCGCCGTTAAATCCTTTATCCAATAACGTAGTATCAAAGAAACTGCTGAGCTGGCGAAAGTAATTTCTGAATTCATCTTTACTCAATGCTTCCGGAGTGGGAGGATAATATTGCAATGAATCTTCAGAAAAACAGTCGTTAGTATAAATACAAAAATGGTCTTCAAGCAATAGGTTTTTGAATTGTGGCAAAATAAAAGGCTGAATCCGGGAGTGAAGCGTTTAGTTTTCCCCATAATGGTGTCAAATGTTAATAGCATTATTAGTGCATTGCAATCAACTGCTTTATTGAGATAGTATATTTGTAATATGGCAAAAGCAGGCAAAACAAGTTACCCGAAAGAAAAAATCAAAATACTTTTCCTCGAAAACATTAGTGATGTAGCCGTAAAGAATTTTCAGCGACATGGATATGTGCAAACGGAAAAAATTTCGAAAGCTCTCACCGAAGAACAGTTAATAGAAGAAATTAAAGACGTACATATTCTGGGCATCCGTTCCAAAACGCAGATCACCAAAAACATTCTGGATGCTGCAAAAAAGTTACAGGCCATAGGTTGTTTTTGTATTGGAGTAAACCAGGTAGACCTGAAAGCCGCTACAAAAAATGGTGTGGTGGTTTTTAATGCGCCTTATTCTAATACAAGATCAGTGGCCGAATTGGTAATTGGTCTTGCGATTATGCTGATCCGCCGCATACCAGATAAAAATAAAGCTGCACATGAAGGCATCTGGATGAAGGATGCAAAAGGTAGTTTTGAATTGCGGGGAAAAACATTGGGCATTATTGGCTATGGCAATATCGGCAGCCAGGTAAGTGTACTGGCAGAAGCATTAGGCATGAAAGTGTTGTTTTATGATACGGAAACAAAACTTCCGTTAGGTAATGCAAGCGATGGAAAAACATTAAAGGAAGTGCTGAGTAAATCGGATGTGGTGACCTTGCATGTGCCAGAAACATCACAAACAAAAAACCTGATCAATAAAACCAATCTTAAATATTTTAAGAAGGGTGCGATATTGATAAACTACGCAAGGGGAGAAGTGGTAGACCTTGATGCGCTACGCACTGCCATTATTGATGAAGCGATTGGTGGAGCAGCTATTGATGTATTTCCATGGGAGCCGGAGAAAAATGGAGATCGTTTTCAAACGCCGTTGCAGGATCTGCCGAATGTAATACTTACACCACATATTGGTGGCTCCACCGAAGAGGCACAACAAAATATTGGTGAAGATGTAAGTGTGAAGTTGTTTAATTATTTGGAAAAAGGAATCACTTTCGGTTCGCATACTGTTCCTGCACTGGCATTACCACCGCAGGAGGGTAGTCACCGTATTTTGCATATTCATAATAATGTGCCGGGTGTATTATCAGAAATAAATACACAGCTTTCTAAATTCAAGATCAATATACTGGGGCAATACCTGAAAACAAACGAAGCAATCGGCTACGTGGTGCTGGATGTAGATAAGCAATTATCTGCACAGGCATTGGGATTGCTGAAAGAAGTGAAGGCGACGATCAAGGTGAGGATGTTGTATTGATGACTGTTTCAAAACCAAGCCCAATCTAGCTGCTATTATATTTTCCTAAATTTTCAATAATTATTGAAAATAGTGTAAATTTGTGTTGTCAAATAGAAATGTATGAAAGTAGTAATAGTAGGTGCAGGTTTTGGAGGACTAAAACTGGCCCGCAGATTAAATAATAAGGCCGGCTTTGAAGTAGTATTAGTTGACCGGTTTAATTATCACCAGTTCCAACCTTTATTTTACCAGGTGGCCACAGCAGGATTAGATGCCAGTAATATTTCATTTCCGTTGCGGAAAGTGTTTCACAAAACAAATAATGTAAGAATACGGTTAGCGGAGCTGCAACAAGTGGTAGCATCGGAGAATAAAATTATTACAGACACTGAAGAAATAAGCTATGATGTACTGGTTATAGCAACAGGTGCTGACACCAATTTCTTCGGCAATACACAAATGGCAGAAAATGCTTTTCCAATGAAATCCACGGTGGAAGCATTACAACTTCGCTACCGGCTGCTGCAAAATTTTGAAAACGCATTAACAGTAACCGATAAAGCGGAGCTGCAACGACGGATGAATTTTGTAATTGTGGGAGGTGGGCCAACAGGAGTGGAGCTATCCGGTGCATTGGCGGAAATGAAAAAATATGTATTACCGAAAGATTACCCGGAGCTTGATTTTTCTCAGATGAATATTTATTTGTTAGAAGGTACAGCCAAGACCTTATCAACCATGAATGAAAAATCATCTGCCAAATCGCAGAAATATTTGGAACGGTTAGGAGTGAAGGTGATGACTAATACTTTAGTAAAAGAATATGACGGCAATAGCGTAACATTAAGTGATGGCAACACAATTACCGCAGCTACAGTAATATGGGCAGCGGGTATAAAAGGAAATGTACCGGAAGGAATTGATCAGTCATTAATAGCCCGGGGCAATAGGATAAAAATTAATCAGCGTTGCCAGGTAAACGGGTATGATAATATATATGCTATCGGAGATATTGCTTATATGGAAACGGAAAAATTTCCGAACGGCCATCCGCAGGTGGCACCGGTTGCCATGCAGCAAGCGGATCTTATCGCCGGCAACTTAAAATTAATTGAACGCAAGGGAGATCTGAGTCAGCAATATGAATTTGTATATAATGATAAAGGGGCAATGGCTACTGTAGGTAGAAATCTTGCGGTGGTTGATGTGCCGAAACCTAAATTACATTTCGGCGGTTTTTTTGCGTGGATGATCTGGATGGGCCTGCACCTGATGTTAATACTTGGTGTGAAGAACAGGTTCTTTGTTTTCAGTAACTGGTTATATAATTATATTACGTACGATCAGAATTTGCGGTTGATATTTAAGGAGTTTAATAAAACTGAAAAGCATGAAACTCATCATTCCTGATTGGCTAATTATCGCAGGTGGTATCGGGCAGATATTTACGGCCATTATATATCCATACATCCGACATGTTGTTTTTGATTGGTATAATGATATTAAGAAATTGAAACCACTGAACCAGGAGATCGCAAAAACATATGGACGATATATACAAGGACTTAATTTTTCATTTGGCCTTATATCAATATTGTTAGCATCGGATCTAAAGAATCAATCTGCATTGGCTATTGCAATAACAGGATTGATAGCCGCTTACTGGATAGGAAAAGTGCTTACACAATTTGCTTATTACCCAATGTATGAAATTCCTAAAAAAGCAATATTTAAGATCGGAGAGATAGCAATGAATACCTTATTTATATCATTCGCTGTGGTATTTGCCTGTCTATTTATTTTTAATCTAATGGGATATATTAAAACGCATTAAAAATTACTTATTTCTCTTTCAAAATTTTCCGGGCTCTTGATTTGAAAGCAGCCGATTCATTATCCCATTTATCTTGAATAATCGTTTTTATCTCGGGTAGAATATCAGGATATTGCTTGGCCAGTTGTTGTAATACGGCCAATGAAAATGCTTTGATGGCAGGTTTTTCCGTGGGAGAAATAATATAATTAAAACAAGTGTTCATTATTTCACCATGAAATTTTTCAGGAATAGAAACATTTTGTAAGAGACGCAGTGTGTTTCGCTTGACGGCAGTATGCAATGTTGGTTTGTGCAGATTTTTTAATAGCCGGGAGAAATGTTTCTGTATAAAAGACGGGTGGGCTTCCACTGCAAAACTTAAAGGCCAGCCAGCCCGTTGAATAACAATGGGGTCATTATCATCCAGGAACAGTTCCAAAAGTTGATTAAAGCGAAGCTGGTTGTTAGCAATCCAGGTTACAATTTTTACACAATTCGCTTTGGAATGTTCAGCGAGTATAGTTTCTCGTAAATTCATTAATTAGGAACATAGCGGCTGCCAACTAATATCATTTCACCTTTGGTTAGTTCCATGCTTTTCAATTTAACGATATGGCAAACTATGGAATTACCACGGGTGGTATTTGGGATCTTTACGGTTTTCTTTCCACCGGGTTCTATATTCTGCACGGTGTAATAATCAGTTCTGTATTCTTTACCATCTGCCAGCAAAATACTTACTTCAACAAATGCTTTTTGAATGGTGGCATCGGGTAAAGTATTTTCAACCGTTACAGCACCATTGGTAATGCCACCGGCAGCACCGGCACTTGTAAAAGTGGCTTTGGAAACAAGATGATTATCAATATTCATTAGAATATCATCTGGTTCTGTCCCAATATCTAATCCACGGGTTGTTCCTGAAGGTGCAGAATTTGTATCAGGTTTTTTTTTGTCGCTTACATTTACAGAATCTACTGAGTTGTCTTTGTCAACTTTATTTTCTGCATCACCACAAGAAGTAATTATTAATCCTGATGCTATAATTAGAAGAAAATATTTCTTAAGCATAGTAATATGTTTAACGTATGTAATGCAAGTTACAGTTGGCAATATGCCTATCCAATACCCGATTCCCACAAATGTAACAGATTTTGTCTTATAATATATATTATGTTAAACAGGCACACGGGGAGGCGGAACGGGAATACAAAAAAATAGCTGGGCTTCTGACCTACCGGCGGTATAGTTCGGGACTATGGCGTATTAAGTGAAGATTAAATCGTTTAAAAAATCGTCTAACTTAGATGAAAGAAATTTCTCTGAATCTTCTAGAATAACTTTATTTAGAACCTTTCTCAAAAGTTCGTCTGCATTGGATGATACAATTTTCAAGTATTCGTTTTTGCCATTTTTAAGCTGTTGCCCGTGAGAAAACTTCGACCGAATACCATAAATTTCTTTTGAAAGCATATAATTTGATTTCTTGTTATCCTGACCCCCTCCTAAATAAAACGCAACCCTTTCAGACACTTTATGTGTTATTTCATTAGTATCTGTTGTAAATAGGCATTCAAGAACATTGACGTATGTAGATATTTTAGCAGGAAGAAACGAATTGTGCCTTGCCATCACTAGAAAACTCAATGCTCTTTCTATTCTATTAGTCTTACTGTGGTCAACGAAATGATAGGGAGAATCATGAACTCTTTGCCCAGTATTAAGAGGCGGCACATCGCTACTAAGTTTTTGTTCTATTTCGCTAATCTTTGCATTTATTTCTACCGCCTTATCTATATCATTAATCCCAAACGATTCTAATTGATGAAATTCTCCCTTCGAGTTGCTTTTTCCTGCTGTGTCTGAAACCTTATAATATAATTTTTTGTCTTCTTCATGTGTATAAATACCGCCGATATTCGCAGCATTATCTTTAATAAACCATAGGCAGTCTAATAAGTTATTGAGTTTGGAACGAATTCGCAGTGTTTCTTTTGCAAGAGACTCGCTATTGTCAACAGGATAACATTTTACGAAATAAGGCCATTTGAGAAACATTTCAACTGTGATTAGTCCAATCTGTTCTATAAATTCCAAATTAAAATGTTCTTTATACAGCTTGCCATCATCTAGCGGGAAAACTATTGCGCCGCTATCTAATTCCAGGTCTTTACATGAAGGATCAAGTATAATATCCCGTAGTGGGCATACTGTTATAGCTTTCATTTTCGCCAATTTGATTAGGCGAATAAGATAAAGATTTTTTAATAATAAACGTTTTAGTTGCCTCAGTGATAAAATATTCAACATCAATGCGCCCGTCATTCCATCCAACACATCTCTGGGCAAGCTCACATAACTTTTGCCAAACACCACTATCACCATCCCCTTGCGGGTTTAGTGCATTATTAGTGGTATCGTCCTTCGGACTATCCACTCATCCGTAAAATTTGGGTATTTAACTCTCTACCAACGAAGTCGGCTTCGCCTCCTAATTCCTTTTTATTTTTTTGAACCCCGTTCCACTCTCCCGCCTATCGACTTGCTCATCTTCGTGTTAATTGATTTGATAATACAGAATTAAAATAAGAAAAGCTACAGTTAAGTAGCTTTTCTTAAGAACCAATTATTTAAAAGGTTCATTTTATTTAATAGAGTCATATCTCTCTGCCCACTTCTTTTCTTCTGCTGTATATTTTGCAAGGTCAGCTGGTTTTCCTTTTGACTGTACTTTTTTGAATGCAAAAATATCAGCCAGGTAGCTGGCGGCTTTTTTATACTGTTGTTTTGTTCTGCTATCAATATCCGGACGGGCAGCAAATATTGCACAAGCTTTTTCGTAAGGCTCTCTGGCTTGTTCTAATGTTTCGCCATATTGTTTGTCAAGTGCCTCCCGTTTAGCAACATCTTCTTTAGAAGCCATAGTGCCTGGCTTAGTTCTCTTCTTTGTATCTTCTGCATGTGCTTCTCTCGCATCATTTACTTTTACCGCTTTATTAATGAAATGGTCACCAAGAAAAAGATAAGCAACTTCAGATTCAGGTTTTGCAACAGCCGCTTTATTGAATGCAGCAACCATTCTTTTTTCTAATTCTTCAGCGTTTGCCGGTAACACAGGATTTTCCACACGGGAGTTTAAAGTGTCATATATTATTTCCCCTGCAATTTGATTGGCTTTGTAATTATTCGGATCAGTAGCCAATATTTCATCCAGTGCTTTTAATTTTCCATCAAAACTTTCTACAAGGCCAACAGCAAAGTCAACTTTGTCATAGTTAAAGTATTCACTCTCCGGATACAATTGCTTACCCAGTGCTTTATATTTTTCAAATGCGGTATAATCTTTTTTGCCAAAATAATAGCTAACTAAAAAACGGTACACACTTTCAAAACCTTCGCCTTTAATATTATTGTCGGCCAAACGTTGGTAATGCTTTACAGCTTCTTCCTTATTATCGCTGCTTTCCGCTGTAACGCCAGCTAATATCAACACATTGGTATCAAGCGTTGCCGTCAGTACTTTTTTATTAATAAGTATATCAGATAACTCAACTGCTTTTTTAAATTTTTCGTAAGCTGCTTTCCAATCTTTTGCGGCGTAGTCATTATAACCTGCAGAGTAATAACCTGAGTAAAGATTGATAGGACCGTTTTGATAAATAGGGTCAGAAACAAGACTCATTTCAGGGTCCATTTCTCTGTACTTCTTAAAAGCCGCATCAGCTTCTGCTGCTAGTTGGTCGCCGGCGGGAGTATTCTTAGTACCATCTTGTGTGGCCAGTCCGGCATAGATAGTAGTTTTTAACATGTATGCTTCTGCCTTTGCAGTGAATTTTGCATTGGTCATAGCTTTATCCAGATCTTCTTTTGCCTGCTTATACATATTAAGCAGCAATTTATTTTTTATGTCCTCATGCTTTTGTGCTTTTACCATAAAAGCCGATAAGCCCATAATGAGTAGCAAGAAACCTTTTTTCATTTTTAGCATATATTAATTAATAATAGAAACTTATTCTGTTACGCCCCCTGTAGATGTAGTTTCATCCGCAGAAGTTGCGTTATCGCCATTGGTTGGTTGATCTGTAACAATTGTTGTATCCTCATTAACAGGCTGTTCCTGGTCATCTAACTGAGTAATTGCTGCAATTTCGTCGCCTTCATCCAGTTTTATCAATTTTACTCCCTGGGTAGCCCTTCCCTGCTCACTTATACCGCTAACCGGCATCCGTATTGTAACACCGCTTTTACAAGTGATCATAATATCCTGTGTTTCTGAAACAGCCAATAACCCAACTAAAGAACCTGTTTTTTCTGTTACACTTATTGTTTTCACTCCTTTTCCTCCCCGGTTAGTATAGCGATATTCATCAACAGCTGTTCTTTTGCCATAGCCTTTTTCACTTACTACCAACACTGTCTTAGACGCATCGGTTTCTGGATTTACACAAATCATGCCTACTACTTCATCATTATCATTTTCTACTTCTATACCTGCTACACCAATAGCACCACGACCTGTAGCTCTTACTTTTTCTTCGGAGAAGCGAATCGCTCTGCCACTCTTAACAGCCATCATGATCTCTGATTTACCATCGGTCATTCTTGCTTCCAGCAACTCATCTCCTTCCACAATATTAATGGCATTTACACCTGTTTGACGAGGTCGACTGAAGTCGGTCAGATCAGTTTTTTTAATAATACCTTTCTTAGTACACAATACAATACTATGTGATTTTACAAACTCTTCATCTTTCAGATCCTGCACATCAATGATAGCTCTTACTTTATCATCTGGCGGAAGCTGCATCAGGTTTTGAATAGCTCTTCCTTTACCTGTTTTTTCACCTTCCGGAATTTCATACACATTCATCCAGTACACTCTTCCTTTTTCTGTAAAGAAAAGCATGGTGTGGTGTGTAGAGGCAACAAAGAGATGTTCAATATAATCTTCGTCCCTTGTTTTACCACCAATCACTCCCCTGCCGCCTCTTCGCTGTGCTCTGTATTCATCAGCAGGTGTACGTTTAATATATCCCAAATGAGAAATAGTGATAACAACATCTTCCTCTTTGATCAGATCTTTTATCTTAACCTCATCATCCAAATAAGTGATCTCGGTTTTCCTTGCATCGCCGTATTTTTCTTTTATCTCCAGCAATTCATTTTTAATGATCTCGAACCGCATTCCCTCGTTGTTGAGTATCTCATTTAAATGGGCAATCAATTTCATTAACTCATCGTACTCTGCTTTGATCTTCTCTCTTTCCATACCTGTCAATCGCTGTAAGCGAAGTTCCAGGATAGCCTTAGCCTGTATTTCATCTAAACCCCAACCGGCATTGATCAAATTTTCTTTGGCAACTTCCGGAGTAGAGGATGAACGGATCATTCGGATCACTTCATCCAAATGGTCTAAAGCGATCAGGTAACCTCGAAGAAGATGAGCTCTTTTTTCAGCTTCCCGCAACTCAAATTTGGTGCGGCGAACCACCACTTCATGACGAAACTCGACGAACTCGCTGATCAGGTCTTTCAGGTTCAAAGTCTTCGGTCTTCCCTTTACAATGGCAACATTATTTATTCCGTAAGAAGTCTGAAGATCAGTGAGTTTATAAAGCTGGTTTATAATTACGTTTGCAATAGCATCCCGTTTTAAATCGATCACCAAACGGGTGCCTTCTTTGTTGTTTGACTCGTTATTTACATGCGAAATTCCTTCAATTACTTTTTCATTCACCAACTCACCAATCCGGTTAACTAATGTATCCCGGTTTACCTGGTAAGGCACTTCGGTGATGATGATCTGATCCCGGCCACTAGCTTTTGTTTCTACGGTAAGTTTTCCTCTAACAACTACACGGCCTCTACCGTAATGCATACCTGCCTTCACTCCTTCCATGCCATAGATTACGCCACCCGTTGGAAAATCCGGGGCTTTAACATGCTGCATTAATTCATCAATGGTAATTTCTTTATTGTCGATAAATGCAACACAACCATCGATTGCTTCAGTAAGGTTGTGCGGCATCATATTGGTGGCCATACCCACAGCAATACCACTTGAACCATTAATTAGTAATTGTGGAATACGGGTTGGAAGTATGGAAGGTTCTTTTTCGGAATCGTCAAAGTTCAATTGAAAATCGACGGTATCTTTTTCAATATCATCCAGCATATGTTCGCCGAGCTTGGCTAAACGAACCTCGGTGTAACGCATGGCAGCCGGATCATCTCCATCCTGGTTACCGAAGTTACCTTGTCCGTCAACCAGCGTATAACGCATATTCCAATCCTGTGCTAAACGGGCCATGGCAAAATATACAGATGAATCTCCATGCGGGTGATACTTACCTAACACCTCTCCCACTATTCTTGCAGATTTTTTATAGGGCTTGTTATGATTTAAGCCTAACTCATTCATGGCAAATAAAACACGGCGGTGTACCGGTTTAAAACCATCTCTTACATCGGGTAAGGCACGGCCAACAATTACCGACATTGAATAATCAATGTAGGCCGTCTTCATTTGCTCCTCAATATTAACGGGGATAATGCGGTTACTATCCTGTGTTTCTTGCGGCTC
>LNFJ01000152.1 GCA_001464625.1 Bacteroidia bacterium Ga0077558
AATGAATAGGCCCGCATATAATCCACTTCTTCTGCCTTTGTACTATTCGGAAATATTTCGAGGAAACTCTTGAACAGGTTTTCAGCATTCATATAATCTGCCTGGTAATAAGCACAGTAAGCATACTTATAATAAATATCTTCAAACTCTTTGCCTGTTTTATAATAAGGCATAATGTCCTCATAGACTATTTGAGCCTTACTGTATTTCTTTTTCACGAAATACTGTTCTGCCATTCTCAGCTTATAGGCAGGATCGGTGTTTTTAAGCAGCTTGCTTAAGCTTTTCCCACTGCCACAACTACTTAAAATAATACCCGCAATAATTATCCAAATAAATCTCATAAAGGTGTGCAAAGTTAACAGATACTAACAAAACTTACATAAAAAAGATAAGCTTCCAAAACATGGCAGTTAAGATTTTGATAAAGACCTGATAAGAAGAATTGTCTTCGTAAAAGGCCCAGTCTTAAAAGAGCAAAAAAAGCCCTCCCGGTTGGGGAGGGCTTAAGTATTGTAATCAAATTTGATTAATTCTTCTTACGCAAGTTTGGATGAGGAGGCTCAACAGTAGCTGGTCCGTTTTCACCTTCTGCAGCTGCACGAAGATCAACTGTGTTACAGTCGCCACCTTCCTGGCCGTAGTTAAAGATAAAGCGGTCAGCACTTAAACCTTCTTTCTCAACCATGTAGTTGATAACTGCGTTAACATGATCCCAGCTTAATTGCTGCTCTTTCTTATTAGAGGAGCAATAGCCGATTACCACTACGTTACAACCTGGATTGTTGCGCAATTTAGCGGCCACTGTAGAAAGTACAGCTTTAGCATCATCGCTCAATTTATTATTGTTTGCAGCGAAAGATACACTTGGTAATGCGCCTAATAAAGTAGCACAATCGTCTTTCTTACCACCCCAACCTGGACAATCTTCACTTGGGCAAGGAACTGGGCACTTACCTACACCATCAGCATCTACCGGCTGGCAATATGTTGGAGTAATCAATTCTTTGTCCTTACAATCAGGTACACCGTCACCATCTGTATCTTTTGTTACACCATGGCTATCAACAGGACAACCTGCAGGAGTTTGCTCTTGGTCGAATTGGTCAGTAACTCCGTCGCCATCGCTATCAGGTAATACTGGCTTTGGAAGACGCATTAAACGAGGATTGCGAATTTCGCTGTAAGCATAATCCAATGGATTTAACCACCATAATGGTTCAACAGATTTTGCACCCAGATTAATGTTCAAACCTATGCTTGCATAGTTATAAGAATCGAAGTCACGGGTAAGTACAGGATCGCCGAAAGCATGTTCCTGCCAACGTTGGCCGTCTAACAAATCATCTTTAATGAATGTGTGACGATCTTCAATTGCAAGATTGATTCTATTGCTAAGTTTGAAAGCAAATCCCACACCTAAAGTACCTGATGGTTTTAAGGTATTACCGAATAATTTAGGACGACGAACACCTTGATTTTCTGCAGGAGTTTCATAAGTATCATCTTGTAATTCTTTTAACTCCTTATAAGTGTCTTTACGAGATTTGTAAACACTATTAACATTGATAGTGGAATAATCATACTTACCACCATTTGCATTTAACGCATTTACTTTAGTATCATACACCGTTGCACCTATACCAGCAAAACCATAAAAGTTAAAGCCTGTTTTAGATTTATGAAAACGGATGTTGTTTAACGTTACAACGCCTTGTAAGGAAAGGTCATGAGCTCTTGTTTTATAGTTGTAGTAAACTACTTCATAAGGTGTAGTAGCAGGCAAACCGAAGTTTACATGATGAGATGAAACGTAATGTGCCGGGTTAGCAGGACCAGGGCCAAATGCATATAAATAAGGCGCTGAGTAAGAAGTAGCAGCAGAACCATTAGTAGCCCACGCTGAATTCTTTCTGAAATTTTCAGCCGGGTTAAAAGTTCTACCCTTTGCTGTTCCATACATATACTCCAAACGCATGGAGAAGATATATCCGAATGCTTTTCTTACATGTGCTCCGAAACTAGGAAATGCCAGTTGTGAAGGAATATCACCACTAACATTCATCATTCCAAGCTTAAGACCAATCTCCCACTGATTGCGGGGTTTTGCCGGAAAATTCTGAGTTCCGTTTAAGAATTCTGAATGCTGAGGCATTCTTTTGCCAGGAACAAGAGACGAATCTTTAACGTCGTAACTAGCCCCAACTCGCTGAGAAAAACCATAAGACGCTAAGAGACAGAACATTCCTGTCAATAATAAAATTTTTTTGCTTGCCATAACTAAGGATTAAGATTTGAGAAACAATGTCCAAATAATACGCAAAAATAGAGATTGAGGATTAATTACCAAATTTTTATGAAAAATATTTATCTCAGCTGCGCATTATTTTTCAATTACTTAGTCAACTTTTTGACGCATTTTGTTGCATTCTTTAACAATTATCTTTTTGGCCGTAAATTGCTTGCTTATAAAAATGCAATTACCTACCGACCTAATAAAAAACGAACTTCAAATTTTTGAGACCCGTTTCAAAGAAGCCGCAAGAAGCCAGGCGCCTCTGCTTGACCGTATTATGCGGTACATTGTAAAGCGAAAAGGAAAGCAGCTCAGGCCCATGTTTGTTCTTCTTTCTGCTAAACTCTGCGGCGAAATCAATGAACCTGCTTACCGTGCTGCCTCTTTGGTTGAATTATTACATACCGCTACTCTCGTTCATGATGATGTGGTAGACGATTCTATGGAAAGAAGAGGTTTTTTCTCGACTTACGCCTTATGGAAGGCCAAAGCCAATGTACTCATCGGCGATTACCTGTTAGCAAAAGGCCTATTGTTATCGCTTGATAACAACGACTACCAGATTTTACACATTCTTTCCGATGCAGTACGGAAAATGAGTGAAGGCGAGTTATTGCAACTGGAAAAAGCCAGAAGCCTGAACCTTAAAGAAGAGATTTATTATGAAATTATTCAAAATAAAACGGCTTCCCTCTTAGCTTCTGCCTGCGCTGCCGGTGCCTGGAGTACCAGCAGGGACGAAAAAATAACAGAGCAAATGCGATTGTTTGGCGAAAAAACAGGAATGGCTTTCCAGATTAAAGATGATTTGTTTGACTATGCCAGCGAAAATGTAGGCAAGCCTACTGGTAATGACATCAAAGAAAAAAAATTGACCCTCCCACTTATTTACACATTGAATAACACTGATAAATCTACCCGTAGAAAAATTATTTACATTGTAAAAAACAATAACAACGATAAAGAAAAAGTAAAATGGGTTGTCAGCCAGGTTGAAGCAACAGGTGGTATAACTTACGCTACTGAAAAAATGAATGCATACAAACAAGAAGCACTTGCTATTCTTCATCAGTTTCCTGAAAGCCCTATAAGAAAAGGATTAGAAGACCTTGTACTTTTTGTAACCGACAGAAAATATTAATTGCAATTGTTGATTACACTTACTACAAACCAATGCAGAAAAGATGGAAAATACTTACAGCCGATAAAGAAAAAGCAACTGCTTTGCAGGAAGCATTAAAAGTCCATCCGATACTTTGTAACATTTTAGTGCAACGTGGCTTTGATACGTTTGAAAAAACAAAAAATTTCTTTCGTCCGCAGCTATCAGCATTGCATAGTCCGTGGTTGATGAAAGACATGGAAAAAGCGGTTGAACGAATAATTACTGCCATCAATCACAATGAAAGAATTTTGGTGTTTGGCGATTACGATGTAGATGGCACTACTTCTGTTGCCAGCATGTATCAGTTCTTAAAAAACATTCACAACAATATTGATTTTTATATTCCGCACCGCTACCGGGAAGGATATGGTGTAAGCAAAGCAGGAATAGATTATGCAAAAGAAAATGGCATTACCTTAATAATTTCATTAGACTGCGGTATAAAATCTGCCGATCTAATTGCCTATGCTAAAGAGCTGGGTATTGATTTTGTAGTTTGTGATCATCACCTGCCCGATGAGGTGCTACCACCGGCTGTAGCAATTTTAAATCCCAAACAAACTGATTGCAATTACCCTTATAAAGAATTATGCGGCTGCGGTGTTGGTTTTAAATTAATGTGTGCTTTAACCGAACGACTCAATTTGCCAATTGAAGCAGCGTATGAATATCTTGATCTGGTAGCAACAGCCATTGCTGCTGATATTGTTCCCATAACAGATGAGAATAGAATTCTTGCCTTTTACGGTTTAAAAAAAGTAAACAGCAATCCTAATAATGGTATTAAAGCATTAATAAAACTAAGTGGAATTGAAAAGGAATTGCATATTACCAACCTGGTTTTTATGATTGCTCCCAGGGTAAATGCAGCCGGCAGAATGGATGATGCAAAAAAAGCTGTCCAACTTTTTATTGCTCCCACCGATGAAGAAGCATTTGCATTTGCAGAAATATTGCACAGCGATAATACAGACAGAAAAGAAGCAGATAAAACAATAACAGAGGAAGCATTAGCATCGATCCTTGAAAATGATGAATGGATAAATAGAAAATCCACCGTTGTTTTTCAACCGCATTGGCATAAAGGTGTAGTGGGCATTGTGGCATCCAGGCTTATTGATACGTATTTTCGCCCAACTATTGTATTGACAAAATCCGGCGACTATGCAGCGGGCAGTGCAAGGAGTGTTCCCGGCTTTAATTTGTACGAAGCCATTCATGCATGCAGGGAACATTTGCTTGGTTATGGCGGTCATTTTGCTGCAGCAGGTATGACGCTGGAGTTAGACAAAGTAGAGGCCTTTAGAGAAAAATTTGAAGAAGTAGTAGCTACCACTATTACAGATGAGTTATTGATACCTGAAATAATAATTGATGTGGAGATTGCATTAAAAGATATTAAGCAATCTTTTTACGACATCATCCTGCAAATGGAACCTTTTGGCCCGGAAAATATGCGGCCTGTTTTTGTCGCAAAAAAAGTAAAAGATACCGGCTGGTCAAAAATTGTAAAAGAACAACATCTCCGCTTTTCTGTAAGCCAGGACAATACAACCATTACCGGTATTGGCTTTGGCATGGCTGATAAATTTGCTTTGCTCGAAAAACAAGCATTGGTTGATATTGTGTTTACTATCAACTTAAACGAATGGAAAGAAGAAAAAAATCTACAATTGATGGTGATAGATGTTCGGCGCAGCGAATAAAGATGTACACAATAAACTCACACTATTAATATTGTTAATAAATATTTCATTAACGGAACCTAATAGCATACCCTTAGTAATCTACTTTTGCCGTTCACTTAAAACGGTTATGGCATGAAAAAGATTTACTTATTTCTATGTGTATGTGTTGTTTCACTTAATTCAATAGCACAGACAAGCATTCATTTTTGGGATTTTAATACGGGGTCTTCAAGTACAGTAAATGCTGCTTGGGCTAGCCCAATAAATGCTACTTCTTCTCTAAACTCTGGTAACTTAACTTTCAATTTTACAGCCACGGAAGATTTTGGGGGTAGCACTTTAGATGCTGCTGGGTTTCCAGCTGTTACGGCAGGTGCTAGCTTTTGCCCTGTTGGGTTAGCAAACAACAATAATTCTTTAATTTTAAATGCTTCTACTTCAGGGTTTCAGAATATTGTACTCACTTATGCAACTAGAGGTACTGGTACTGGTTTTGCAAATCATATAATTGATTATTCTACAGATGGGACTTCTTATACTAATTTAACGACGTTAACAGGAAGAACTTCTACGACTTTCTCATTACAAACATTAGATTTCTCTGCAATTACAGCAGTAAATAATAATGTTAATTTCAAAATAAGAATAACAGTTACCGGTGCGACTGATGCAAGTGGTAACAATAGGTTTGATAATATTAGGATAACTGGTGCTGCTGCAGGAAATACTGTATCAATTGCAGCAGGTACTAATGCATCAGAACCATCTACTAATGGTAGCTTCACCATAAATTTCACCCCGTCCACTACTGCAGCAACAACTTTTGATTATGCCTTTACTGGAACAGCTACCTTTAATACGGATTACAGTGTTACACTTTCTGGTGGAGCCACACCTTCACCATTAACTGTTGCAAGTGGAGTTGGAGCAACAATTACTGTTCCTGCATCTACTGGATCTATTACCGTTACAATTACACCTATTGATGACCCCACTAATGAAGGAAACGAGACAATCATTCTAACGCTGTCTAATCCGGGTGGTGGCTATACTTTAGGAACAGCAGCAGCAAATATTACGTTGGTGGATAATGATATTCCTTCTACACCACTTAGTACAATACAAGGCTCTGGCGCCACTGCAACAGCCGGTAGCTTTACAGTTGAAGCAATTGTAACCGGTATCTACCCAACATTAAGCCCCGCTGGTTTTTATATACAGGAAGAAGATGCGGATGCTGATGCTGACCCAAATACCTCCGAAGGAATTTTTGTAGTATCGTCTGCTACTGTAGCAGTTGGAGATTTGGTAAGAGTAACCGGTACAGTTTTGGAAAGTGCAGCTTCCCCTTCTTTTAATCAGGCTGTAATAGGATCAGTACCCAGCCCGCCAACTGTTTCAATACAAAGCAGTGGCAATCCATTACCTGCTTTTACAGATATTACATTACCGGTAACTGCTGTTGGCGATTATGAAAAATATGAGGGCATGCGGGTACGTTTTCCCGGAACACTAACTGTAACGGATAACGATGCCCTGGGCTCATTTGGCGAATTAAAACTTTCTGCCGGTGGTTTAGTGTATCAGCCAACACAAATTATTGATCCGAATGATAATCCTGCAAGCGGCACTACTTCAACTGGAACAAGTAATGTAGCAGCTATTACTGCGTTAACAGCAAGTAATAATCTACGAACAATTTTATTGGATGATGGAAGAGGCACTATACCAACCTTGCCATATGTAAATGCTGACAACACCGTAAGGGTGGGCAGCACCATTGATAATATTACCGGCATATTAGGTTTTGCATTTTCAAATTATCGTATACAACCAATCGCCGCAGCCGTTCCAACCTTTACACATGCAACAAGACCATCGGTACCCGGATATGGCACAAGCCCTAATTTAAAAGTGGCCAGCTTTAATGTGTTAAATTATTTTAATGGTGATGGTTTAGGTGGTGGATTCCCCACTGCAAGAGGTGCCCATTCTCCTGCAGAATTTACAAGACAACGGGATAAAATCATTACTGCCCTTACGCAAATAAATGCAGATGTAGTAGGATTGATTGAGATAGAAAATGATGGTATAGGAGCTAATTCTGCTGTGCAGGATTTAGTGAATGGGTTAAATCTTGTGCTCGGACCTGGCACTTACAGTATTGTAAATGATGGGGCTTCTATACAAACTAATAATACTGATGCAATCCGTTGTGCAATCATTTACAAATCGACAGTAGTTACTCCGGTAGGTGCTGCTATGCTTAGCAGTGATGCCACATTCGACAGACCACCTTTGGCACAAACGTTTAACCTTATTTCCAGCGGCAAGACCTTTAATTTTGTTGTCAATCATTTCAAATCAAAAGGTGGTTGCCCGGGTTCTGGTGTAGATATCGATCAGGGTGACGGACAATCTTGCTGGAACAATAGAAGAAAATTACAGTCAGATGCATTATTGAACTTCTTTAATACTCCAACTACCGGTGTTATAGCGGTATCCGGAACTAACCGCATCATAACAGTTGGAGATTATAATGCGTATCATGAAGAAGATCCCATGGATATTTTAAGAGCTGGTGGATACACAGTAGCAGGAAGTGCTACCGCTACTTCATACTTGTTTGCCGGACAAGTGGGTTCACTGGACCACATTGTGGTTAGTCCTTCCTTAGCAGGAACCGTTACCGGCATTGCAAAATGGAACACCAATTCGGTAGAGCCAACTTACTTAGATTATAATGATGGAATAAATGATGGAGGTGGTGACCAGGTTAATCCATGGGCAGCTACTTATACCAATTCGGTATGGAGAGCTTCTGACCATGATGCGATAATGATGGGATTATTTTTAGATGCAACACTTCCTGTCATCATTACTAATTTTTCTGCCGTAAAAGAAAATGCAAACAGCAAAATCACCTGGACAACTTCGCAAGAAGTAAATAGCCGTGAGTTTGTAGTAGAACGTTCTGTTAATGGCGGAAACAGCTGGCAGGTAATTGCCGTAGTACCTGCAAGTGGCAATAGCAACAGTTCAATAAATTACAGCATTACTGATGCATCACCCGTAAAAGGTGCTAATTTATACCGCCTAAAATCGGTTGACCTTGACAGTAAATTTGAATACTCTGCCATCCGCCGGGTAAATTTTGACAATAAGTACACCTTCAGTCTTTATCCAAATCCAGCAACAGATGTAATTAGAATTGCTGTTGATAATTCAACTGGTTTAAATGCGCAAGTACAAATTTTAAACACACAAAGCCAGGTGCTTATCAGCAAACAAATTAACGGTGCTACTCAACCCGCTACCGTAAATGTGTCATCATTGGCAGCTGGTGTTTATTTTCTACGGATAATAACTGCTGATGGTGTTGTTACCGTTCAAAAGTTTACCAAGCAGTAACTTTAATGTTCTTTCCATAATACAAGCCTGCGGCAATTCCGCAGGCTTTTTTATTTTACAAACAACTAATTGATTGTAAATAATTTAAGCAGGATAAATACCCCTGGCATTCAATTTATTTTGAGGTCTAAATTTACTTTAAGTTTGCCTTTCGCTTCTTGGCTAATTCCCCTATCTTTGCCGCCCCAAATCTGTGTTCGCAGATTCTTTTCCCGCTACTGCAGGAACTGTCCAATGGGATAAACCGAATTTAAAAAAGTAAAAACATCTCCATGAACAATTACGAATTGATGGTGATTTTTACCCCTGTTCTCAGCGATGATGAATT
>LNFJ01000153.1 GCA_001464625.1 Bacteroidia bacterium Ga0077558
GTTCTTCGTCACCTATGCACTAAACTCGATAAATACGCCGTCGAGTACAATGCAAGAAAGAAAAGTGGTGTAAAATCTCATACCGAAAAAGCAGTGGAGGCTTAATATCATGGCAAAAAATGAAATAAAATACCTTACTGCGATCAAAGCAGATAAAAGAGTAAAAAAATTCTGCCGTTTTAAAAAATACGGTATGCGCTACATCGATTATAAAGATGTAGAGTTTTTGAAAAAATTCTTGAACGAGCAAGGTAAATTATTACCACGCCGTCTTTCCGGAAACAGCCTGAAGTATCAGCGCAAAGTTTCTGATGCGGTAAAGAAAGCCCGTCAGATGGCATTATTGCCTTACGTAACAGACCTTTTAAAATAACCTCACCCTAACTCCCGCCTATAAGCGGGAAGACAGTGTAACGAAAGTGAAACTGGGTTGGTGAACAAAAAGAGAACAATGGAAATTATATTAATTCAAGACGTAGATAATCTTGGTGCAAAAAACGAAGTAGTAAAAGTAAAGAACGGATATGCCCGTAATTATTTATTACCACGCCAATTAGCTGTAGAAAACAGCTTAAGCAACAAGAAGCAGTTAGAAGAAAGAATGAAGCAGGTGAAGAAGAAAGAAGATAAAATGCTTGCTGAGATCAACAGTGTTATTGCTAAACTGAATGAAGCTCCTCTTAAATTGGGTGCTAAAACTGGAACAAGCGGTAAAATTTTCGGCAGCGTTACATCGCTTCAAATCAGCCGTTCTATCCGTGAGCAAAAAGGATACGAGATAGATCGTAAAAAGATCACTTTGCCTGATGAAGTAAAAGAACTTGGGACTTACAAAGCCACTATTGATTTTGGTAATGGCAAAAGCACTGAAGTTGAATTTGAAGTGGTAGCTGAATAATATCTACACACATAATTTTTTTAAAAGTCTCACTTCCAAGTGGGACTTTTTTTATTCTCCATACCCGAAAGGGGGAATATTGTTTACACTCCGCTCCACGAATCATTAGACTTTCCCTTTAAATAACCAAGGCATGCTGTTTGACTAACTCTTACAAATATCCCTCCTGTGAAAGAGTATGTCAATTTAACTGGACATATAAAATAATCTTTTACTCTTTAAACAGCAACTCATGAAACTTTTGTACTCTTTAAAAGGATTCCTTTTTTCATCCTTATTTTTTCTTACAGTTTCTACTTCAGCACAAACGCCAACCACAATAACCCAGGGTATATGCCAGGGTGTAATTGCTGATTTTAACACAAGTGATAATGGTTTTAATTCCCCCAGTATTTACGGGAGTATTTTTGACAGTTCGTTCTTCTTTAATCAAAGCAGAGGGTACTGGACAGATTATTTACCTCCTATAAGAGTAACTGCTCCGGGTTTTCCAAGAGCACAGAGTATTCTTTCTCCACCTTATCCTAATCCAAATGCTGTAGGAACATTTAATGTAGGTTTCTATTATATTGTCAATAATCCATTGGTGGATCGTTTTCAAGTCCGGCTTATAAGTGTTACTTCAACTGGACAGGGAACTGTAACAAATGTTGAGGCTACATCAGGTCTTCAATCATTTGCCGCATGGAGTACACCTGTTCCTTATGTAGATAATGGACCATCGCCAACTCCATTGCTTAATGGTTTTGAAGGATTTGTTTGTATGAGATTAGTAGATCCTGATATTACTAACGGGCCAAATACTACCTACAGAGTAGAAGTGGCGTATATTTTAAACGGGCCATTCTTTGCAGTATTCGATAACTTTTCTATCGGCCCGTTAAACATTCCGTTACCGGTTGATTTTATAGGAATGATAGCAAATAGAAATACGGATAATTCTGTAAATGTTAAGTGGGATGTAAGTGATGAGATTAATGTGCAGGAATACCAGGTGGAAAGAAGTGATGATGGAAGATCATTTACTCCGGTTGGAAGTGTAACAGCAAAAGGAAAATCAGTTTATACATTTAATAATTACAATGTACCCGCAACAACCGTTTATTATCGCTTAAAAAGTGTTGATATCGACAGCCGTTTTAAATATAGCGGAGTTATAAAACTTTCCGGCAACTCAATAGATAGTTATACTGATATAATATCAGTGTATCCAACACCAGCTAATAGTGAAGTAACTGTTGCGCATAAGAAATTAACCCGAGGCGCTAAAATGGTGATCACCTCACTCGATGGAAAAACTTTGAAAACAATCATACCAGCTATTGGCGCATCGAACACAAGAGTAGATGTAAGCGGTATGACACCAGGAATTTATTTTTTAAGGTTAGATGATGGAATGGGGAATATCCAAACTGCAAAACTCTTAAAAAACTAACTTCAAACTAGCTGAAAATCAATCTGAAAGAAACCTGCCAAGTGCAGGTTTCTTTCATTAATCTCTGAAAATCAATGCTATCGGGTGTTTACAGCTAATAGTCTGCTAATAAGCTAACTAACATATAAATTAAAATTGTTAGTAAGTAAATAAAAAAACCGTTATTTTGTAATGCATTTGGTGCTCTTTCAGTTTCACAAGTCCTGAACGTTTCGAAAAACCGTATATGTTCGATGGGTGCTGTTTACTGTTGACACTTTTATTTTTTTAAAAACTCTCAAAATGAACATTTACGTAGGAAACCTTAGTTGGAACCTGAAAGACCA
>LNFJ01000154.1 GCA_001464625.1 Bacteroidia bacterium Ga0077558
ACACTGAATGCTTTTGCGCTACAAATGCCAAGGCTTAAAGATATGGGTGTAAAAACATTATGGTTCATGCCGCTAACACCTATTGCACAAAAAAATAAAAAAGGCTCACTGGGTAGTTATTATGCCTGCTCCGATTATACTTCGATTAATCCCGAGTTTGGAACACTGGAGGATTTTAAGAGTTTAGTAAAACAGGCACATGAAATGGGCTTTAAAGTTATTATTGATTGGGTGGCTAACCATACTGGTTGGGATCATAAATGGACAACGGAACATCCTGAATATTATCAAAAGGATTCTGCTACCAATGATTTTAAGATAGCGTCAGGCATGGATGATATAATTGAACTGGATTTTAAAAACCCTGCCTTGCGAAAAGCAATGAAGGATGCCATGGCCTTTTGGATTAACGAATGTGATATTGATGGTTTTCGCTGTGATCTTGCTTTTTGGGTAGAGCTGGATTTCTGGAAAGAAGCAAGGCAAGAATTAGATGCGATTAAACCTCTTTACTGGCTTGGTGAGTTTGATGAGCTGGAAAAGCCGGAATATGGTGAAGCATTTGATGCAAGCTACACCTGGACGTGGATGCACAAGGCAAAAGAATTTTACCAGAATGAACTTTTGATTGATACATTAATGGAGGTTTTGAAAAAATATGATGATTTAGGAGATAGCACCATGCGGGCATGGTACACTACTAATCATGATGAAAATAGCTGGAATGGCACTGAGTATGAAAAATATGGCGATATGGCTAAGGCACTCGCTGTTTTCAGCTGTACCTGGAATGGAATACCATTATTATACTCTGGCCAGGAAATTGGCAATCGAAAGCGGATTGAGTTTTTTGAAAAGGATACAATTCAGGGCACTGATAATTCAATGACCCCTTTTTACACCAGTTTACTCAACTTAAAAAGTAATAATCCGGCTTTACGTTCCGGCGATCCGACTGTTCAAACATTCCGCATCAAAACAACAGCTCCAAAAAACATATTTTCTTTTTTGAGAAAAAAAGATGGGAAAGAGGTATTAGTAATTTTAAACCTTTCTGCGCAAAAGGATATTCATTTTGAAATAACAGATGAAAATGTGAAGGGAGTATATAAAAATATTTTCTCGGGTGCTGCTAACGACTTTACAACTGAAAAGAGTTTTGAAATGCAGGGGTGGGAATACTTGGTTTACGAAAAATATTATTAATATATAAAGCAAAAGAAAAGACATCTGTTTAGGATGTCTTTTCTTTTTATTGCTAAAGCGATTGTGATTTAATTAAGATTCAGTGGATACCTGTAAACTCCATCATAACCGGGGTAAATTCCTTCTAATTGAACACTTCTTCCATCAAGATCCATAATTGCTTTGCTAAGTTCCTCAATAGATGATACTTCAACACCGTTAACACTTGTAATGATAAAGCCATCCTGCATTCTTGTTTGACTAAATGCACCGCCACTTATTATTTTCTTTACAACAACCCCACCTTCAATTTCATATTGCGTGGCTTTCTTTTTATCGAGGGCTTCTAATTCTGCTCCGAGTATTACACCTAAATTGGTGGCAGAGGCAACCTCTGTTTTACCAGCAGATTCTTTTAGTGTAATAGTAGTTGTATATTCTTTATTGCTCCTGATATATACCATACTTATTTTATCCCCGGGTTTAAAACTGGCAATTTGTGCACTCATTTCTAAGCCGGAAGAAACAGGATTGTTGTTGATCTTAGTAATGATATCTCCTTTTTTTAGACCCGCAATTGCGGCGGCTCCATCAGTAGGTACTTGCTGAACATACACTCCCTGTCCATCAACAACACCAGCTCCTTTAACTAATTTTTCGTTTTCAGTTTCAGAAGAAGGATAGCTTATACCAATAAAACCTCTTTTTACTGATCCAAATTCAATCAGGTCGTTCACAATTTTCTTAACGATATTAACCGGTATGGCAAACGAATAACCTGCATATGTACCTGTTGGGGCATAAATGGCAGAGTTAATACCAACCAGCAAACCTTCTGTGCTAATTAAAGCACCGCCACTATTTCCCTGGTTTACTGCAGCATCTGTTTGAATGAAGGATTCAATGGGTGTTTGACTTTGACGGGCATTGATTCCAATTGATCTTCCTTTAGCACTCACAATACCCGCAGTTACCGTTGCTTCTAATGTAAGAGGATACCCAATGGCTAATACCCATTGACCCAATTTTACGTTGTCAGAGTTACCATAGAGCATAAATGGAAGCCCTTTGCCATCAATTTTTAAAACGGCTATATCACTACTAGGGTCTCTTCCAATAATTCTTGCTTTGTAGATTTTTTTATTGCTAAGTGTTACATTGATCTCGTCTGCTACACCATCGCCACCATCAGAAATAACATGGTTGTTAGTTACAATGTAGCCATCTTCACTAATAATTACTCCACTACCGGATGCTCTTTGTTCTTGTTGTACTTGCGGTCCAAAAAATTGTTCAAAAAAATCATCCATACCACCGCCATTATTTCTTCCCAAGCGGTTAGTTACTTTCTTAGCTGGAATTTTTGTTTTGATATGCACTACAGCCGGAACAGCTGCACCAGCTGCTTTTGTAAAATCTATTGGTTCAGCAGCGGCTCCTCCGGCAATATTATCAAAATAGCCTGCATAGTTAACCGGCAATTTGCCATCGGATGATTGTACAAATGCAGTATTTTTTGGGGCGACTTTACTATAGATCCATACACTTCCTACCGCCGAAGCTGCGCTTACAAATACGATTAATAAAAGTTGTTTGAGTTTCATAGTTCTTTACACTTTAATGATTGTTAGGTAATGCTGAAGTACAATTATCCAAATCCTGTGCCTCTGCTTTACAAAATAACAAACTGTCAGGTAATTGTTCGTTACCAACAGTTTAGTTTAACAAATCTTTA
>LNFJ01000155.1 GCA_001464625.1 Bacteroidia bacterium Ga0077558
TTAAATTAATACTATGTCAGAATTTTCGGCCTATAATTTTAAAGGACAAAAAGCATTAGTTCGTGTAGATTTTAATGTGCCGTTAAATGACAAGTTTGAAATTACGGATGATACCAGAATGAGAGCTGCTATTCCAACGATCAAGAAAATTCTGGCAGATGGTGGTATGGTAATATTGATGAGCCACTTCGGCAGACCTAAAGATGGACCGGAAGAAAAGTTTTCTCTTAAACCTTTGATACAACATCTAAGCGATTTGCTCAGTGGCACTACCGTTTTTTTTGCAAACGACTGCGTGGGTGAGCAAGCATATCTTACAGCTAGTATGATGCGACCGGGTGAAGTATTGTTATTGGAAAACCTTCGTTTTTACAAAGAAGAAGAAAAAGGAGATGAAAAATTTGCTGAAAAATTATCAAAGCTGGGTGATGTGTGGGTAAATGATGCTTTTGGAACAGCACACCGGGCTCATGCTTCCACTGCTGTAATTGCAAAATTCTTTCCGGCCGATAAAAAAATGTTCGGCTTATTAATGGAAAGCGAAGTGGCCAGTGCAGAAAAAGTATTACATAAAGCAGAAAAACCTTTTGTAGCTATCATCGGCGGCGCAAAGGTGAGTGATAAAATTCTCATTATAGAAAATCTGTTAGAAAGAGCTACTGACATAATCATTGGTGGTGGTATGGCATATACCTTTATGAAAGCTAAAGGGGGACAAATTGGAAATTCGCTTTGCGAAGAAGAACGTTTGGATACAGCCTTAGAAATTCTGAGAAAAGCGGAAGAGAAAAATGTTTGCATTCATCTGCCATCTGATTCTATAATTGCAGATAAGTTTGCTGCTGATGCAGAAACTTCAGTGGCCCCAAGTAATAATATTCCTGATGGCTGGATGGGTTTAGATATTGGAGCTAATGCTTGCGACCAGTTCTCCAACGTTATAAAAAATTCTAAAACTATTTTGTGGAATGGCCCCATGGGTGTTTTTGAAATGCCTAAATTTCAAAATGGCACTAAAACTATTGCAATCGCAATTGCTGAAGCTACACAAGATGGGGCTTTCTCATTAGTAGGTGGAGGCGATTCAGTGGCAGCTGTTAATCAATTCGGTTTCACTGATAAAGTCAGCTATGTATCTACCGGCGGTGGTGCAATGCTGGAATACTTCGAGGGAAAAGTATTGCCTGGTATTGCTGCAGTAAATAGCTAACTCATTCTTTGCTTATTTCAATGATCTTGTCATTATTGCCTCCATTACTGGTACAGATATATACTTTTCCTGTTGGTGAAATACAAATATCTCTCATTCTTCCATAATCGTTTACAAAGAACTCATTTGTCTCAACGATAGTGTTGAAACTATTACTCAGCTCCATCTGGTATAATCTTGCGTCTTTTAATGCCACCATCAGTAATGAGTTTTTCCATTGTGGAATAAGGTCATTTTTGTAGTAGTCAAGTCCGCAGGTAGCAGTAGTTGGTGTCCATGTTTTCAGCGGTTCTTTTACATTATTTGTGGTACAAAAACTCTGCTCTACAGTTTCGTTACAAAATCCTCTCACATCCGGCCATCCATAATTTCTTCCTTTTTCAATAATATTTATTTCATCATCGCTTGATGGGCCATGTTCAGAACTGTACAATATATTATTGGCGAATACAAGCCCTTGTGCATTCCGGTGGCCGATAGTCCAGTATGGGTTTCCTGCAACAGGATTGTCAGCCGGAATACTTCCATCAAGATTTAATCGTAGCACTTTACCGCTTAAAGAAGAAGCATTTTGCGGCAATGCAGTGTTATTAGCATCCCCTGTGGTAATAAATAATTTTAAGTCAGGCGTAATTACAAGGCGGCATCCATTATGTATAGAAGCAGCGGGAATATTTTCAATAATTGTAACCGGGTTAATTAATGCAGTTCCATTATAGGTAAAACGAACAACTTTTTCTTTATAGCCTCCTGAATTATAATTATAAGCTACAAATACATGCGATGTTGTAGCAAAATTGGGATGAAGAACCATCCCTAATAAACCTCCTTCTCCGTTCGTAGCGGTTTCAGTAACGGTATGTAAGAGAGCTACTACACCAGTTGCAGGATTTAAACGGCTGATTTTTCCACCTCTTTCAGTGATCCAGATAAAATTATCCGCCCCCCAAACTATCTCCCAGGGAAAATTGAGTCCTTCCGCAATTATGGAATCCTTTAAAACTACAGGGTTGGAGTCTGTCGGATTGTTGTCATCATCTTTTTTGCACTGGGAGAAAAGTAGTACACAAACAAGAAGCAGGGCAGAGGTTCTTTTACAAAAATGCATAAAACTGGATTTGCAAATTCGGGGCTAAAACCATGCCGTATGGTCGCCTGCTTGCTATTTACCGACAGTAATACCCGGCTAACCGAAAAATTACTCTGAAGAATTACAAAAACGCTAATTTTATTCTCTAATAAAAAATACTAAAATGAAAGGAACCCGTAACATTGGACTTTTAGCTGTTGGAGCTCTGCTGATAATTTTATTTATGTGGGGCTGTAACGTAAGAAATGGTTTAGCAAGCAGCGAAACCGATATAAAAGGAAAGTGGGGACAAGTACAAACGCAATACAATCGTAAAGCAAAATTGTATGAAAATGTTGTAAATACTATTAAAGGTGCTGCAACAAATGAGGATACAACGCTTATTAAAATTGTACAAATGCGATCAAGAGTTCCAAACATCACAGATGCATCTACTCCGGCACAAGTAGCTGAGGCAGATCGTCAGTTGAATGCTGTTGGCCGCTCAGCGCTTAATATTAATATCGAAGCTTATCCAACGTTGAAAGCAACAGATCTTTTTAGAGATTTGCAAGCCCAGATTGAGGGAACAGAAAATCGGGTAACCGTGGCACTGAATGATTGGAACACCGCTATCACTAATTTCAATCAAAAAGTAGTTAAGTTCCCTTCTAATTTAATAGCTGGTATGCTGGGGTATAAGCAAAAAGATAATTATACCGCTCCGGAAGGTTCAGAAGATACAAAAGTGGATTTTAGTAAATAATTCTAACTGAACTCCGTGAAGTTATTCCCCTGGCAAAAAATAAAACCTCTTTTCAATGAGGAGGATACCCGGCTTATTGTAAAAGCTGTCCGGCATGCCGAACAGCGTACAAGTGGCGAGGTAAGGGTATTCGTAGAAAGCCGTTGTAGCTGGCTGGATGCTATTGACAGGGCAGCAGAAATTTTCTTTACTTTAAAAATGGAAAATACCGAACAGCGTAATGCGGTATTGGTTTATGTTGCCCTCAAAGATCATCAGTTGGCTGTTTTTGGTGATGAGGGAATACATAATAAAGTGGGTGCTGAATATTGGATTAAAGTAGTCGGAGAAATGCTTTCTACTTTCAACAAGGAAAATTATGCAAAAGGAATAGCTGAAAGTGTAATACAAATTGGTGATGCTCTCACCACTCATTTCCCTTTCGACAAAGACACCGATAAAA
>LNFJ01000156.1 GCA_001464625.1 Bacteroidia bacterium Ga0077558
GCCGAACGGAATAAGCCCGGAACAGTAATGATACAGGCGACTTTTAAAGGAACTGTTAGTGCTATTAAGCCGGAGTTTGATACACCGGCATTGGAGGCATTGGCGCTGCAGGTAAAACAACAACTTGAAGATGAGGGAAAATTTAATACAGACCTTTTCTGGAATATTTATATCCGCTCTTTCTGTGCAGGCATAGATAAATATATGATGAAGGGAACAGAAACATTAAGTAAAGAACTTAATACAACAATGATGGGTTCCGGCTTTATCGTTACACCTGATGGTTACGTCATCACCAATGCACATGTGGTAGATGAGAATGATGAAACAACGAAGAAGAATTTTGCCCAGCAGGCTTTTCAACAAATACTGGATGAAGATGCGGCCGATATTGAGAAAACAATGGGGCGTAAGTTAACGGAAGAGGAAGCCAAAGCATTGACAGATGCTAACAGCTGGTACTTTACGCAAACCATGCAGGTAGGCAATATCAAAAAAGAATTTAGTGTGGTGATGGGCATTTCTGGTGATAATGGGAAAATCATACCTATGACAATACCTGCTAATTTAATAACACAAGGTGCAGCCATACCGGGAAAAGATGTGGCGATCCTTAAACTAACCAAAAAGCATACGTATCCGACAATACGAATGGGGAATGATAAAGAAATGAGAGTGGGAGACCAGGTGTATGTATTAGGCTATCCTGCTGTAGCTACTTTTCATCCGTTGATTTCAGAAGAGTCTGTTTCTGAAGCATCACTTACAAGAGGATTAGTAAGTGCTAAGAAAAATATGAAAGATGGCTGGGAAGTATTACAGATAGATGCCGCCATCACACATGGTAACAGCGGAGGCCCGGTTATGAATGAATACGGTGAGGTAATTGGCCTCGCTACTTTTGGCAGCATAGATTACCAGCGGCAGGCAGAAGTGCAGGGCATGAATTTTATTGTACCAAGTACTATTGTGGATGAGTTTATTGACGAAGCCAAAGTTAAACCTGCGATGAGCGACATTTCATTGGTATATGAAGAAGCATTGGCTTTGTACGATGCGTCCCGCTATAAAAAGGCATTGGAAAAATTTGATGAAGTAAAAGGAATGAATGCTTCTTTTCCTTTTATAGATAAAATGATAAAGGATACAGAAAAGAAAATTGAAAAAGGACTGGATAAAGAACCCAATGACATGACAATGTATTATTACATTGGAGGTGGAGCGGTGTTGTTGATATTGATTTTGGTCTTACTATTGCGGAAGAAAAAGAAAGCCTGATTGAAGATATTAAAAAACCCCTCGATACAATCGAGGGGTTTTTCTTTTATTCTCTTTCCGGCTCTGGCTCCGGGTCATTAAACTGTCTTGCTGGTTCCTGTGGTTTTTCTTTTGGCCTTTTTTTCATCCACTCGGGGTCTTTTCTTACTTTTTGTACATCATCCAATTTAGCAACATACAAACTGCGACCATGTGTACCGAGCACAATTTCATTATCTCTTTGTTGTATTGCAATATCATGAACAGGAACTGATTTTGGTAAACCGCCATTCCACATCATAAATGAATTGCCCTGGTCAAAACTTACATACAAGCCGCCATCAGTACCAACATATAAAATGCTATCACTTTTTGGATCTTCTTTTATTACATTGATGGGCTCATAGGGTAAGTCTTTGCCAATTTGTTTCCAGGTAACACCATAATCTTCACTCATGTATAAATAAGGAGCAAAGTTGTCGTTCCGGTATCCGTTCAATGAAACATACACTCTTTCTACTTTGTGTTGTGATGCAGCTATACGGCTAACATACAAACCATTGGTTTGAAGTTTGGTGTTTACTACAGGTTTAGCACCCTTTTTAGCTGGTGCAGCAGTAGCAGTTTGATTTAATTGCTCCCATGTATAAGCGGCGTCTTTTGATACATAGATATTTCCATCATCACTGCCAGTGTACAACAAGCCAAAACGAAGTGGTGACTCTGTAAGTGAAACCAATGTACCGAATGGAACGTTACCAGTAACTTTTCCGCTGGTTAGATCACCGCTCATGGCAATTAGTGTGTCTCCTTTATTTAAGGAGCGAAACAAACGGTTGCTGCCATAATAAAATACATCCTGATTATGTTTGCTTAATAAGATTGGTGTTTGCCAGTTAAAACGGAGTGGTTTATCGCCCAGGTCATGCATTGGACGGAGTGATTTTTGAAAACCTCTTCTTTCCTGCACATTTTTATTATACCGGGCATAAGCACCAAATTGAGAACCGGAATAAATAGTAGCATTATCTCTTGTATCAACTTGCGCCTGCATACCATCACCACCATTGATGCCTTTAAAACCATATTGGCCATTGTCTATCCAGCCAATATCATCCCGGTGATTAGAAGGTCCCCACCAGCTTCCGTTATCCTGCAAACCACCATACACATTATAAGGTCTTGCATCGTCAACAGTGATGCTATAGTATTGTCCCAATGGTGGAGTGTTTGCTTTAAACCAATTATCTCCATCATCGTAGGTAATATTTGCACCACCATCATTACCATTAATTAAATGCGAATCTTTTTTCGGGTTTACCCACAATGCATGATGATCAGCATGAACATTTCCTTTGTCCATGGTCTTAAATGTTTTGCCACCATCTGTTGATAGCTGTGCAATAAATCCCATGGAGAAAATCTTATCAGGATTGGTATGGGAGGTGTAGATTTTGGCAAAGTAGTAACCGTAGGTATTAAAATTGGGGTTGGGCTTATCATGTGTTTTTTTCCATGTTTGTCCGCCATCATTACTACGGTACACTTCACAGCCTGCGATTCCTGAGTTTTGAAATCCGTCATCACTGTCTAGATAATCCCACAACGCAACAGGTTGTATTTTATCAGCAGCTATCATTTCTTTTACGGTGCCTGCCGTGTATTTGGCGGGGAAACGATTCATTCTCAAAAAAGAATTCAGTTTTTTATCATCCAATGTTTTAAAATCTTCTTTGCTCATTGCTTTAAACTGGTCTTTCTTATAGTTGGTGTCTACTTTATTATCAGCAGCAAGTGGTGTATTATTATCAACCACTGCATAAACAATACTTGGATTTTTTGGATATACCGCAATTCCAATACGACCAATTTTATCACCCGTCATAAAACCAGAACCGGCACCTGAAACTAATTTCCATGTTTCGCCACCATCGGCACTTTTATAAATACCACTTGTATTTCCGCTTTCTTCAAATTTCCAGGCACGGCGAACTCTGTACCACATACCGGCATAAACTTCATTTGGATTAGATGGGTTGATGTCAATATCAACAGCACCGGTATTATCATCGATGAACAAAGTGTTTTTCCATGTTTTACCACCATCGGTTGTTTTATAAACACCTCTGTCTTTATTGGCGGAATATAAATGTCCTAATGCAGCTACCCATGCAATATTCGGATTAGTAGGATGCAATTGTATTTTACCAATATGATGAGATTCAGGAAGACCTAGATATTCCCAGTTCTTACCATTATCAGTAGATTTATACATACCGATACCGGCATACGAAGAACGGCTGCTGTTTACTTCACCTGTACCAACCCAGATCGTTCTGTTGCTCCAGTTAACAGCAATATCTCCAATGAACAATACATCAAGATTATCCATGATGGGAGTGAAGCTTTGTCCGTTGTTGGTTGTATGCCACAATCCACCTGTTGAATATCCTACGTAGAATTCTGTAGGATCTTCCGGATTGGCATCAATATCGGATACACGGCCACTCATAATGGTAGGGCCTATGTTGCGAAATTTAACATCATTAACAACAGAGGCACTTTCTAACTTCTTACGTTGTTCGATGGCCTGCATTCTTTCTGCTGCAGGAGTGGGGTTTATCTGCGCAAAAACTAATACACCAATGTGTAGCAACGCAAATGTGGAAAGAACCCTTCTTACCAATTTATTTTGGCAGGAGATTTTTTTTAACAACTGGGACATAAAAACAGTTAATTTTCGTTAGTAAATTGCAGTGTGTGTAAAGAGGCGCAGATAACCTGCTGTCTCTCACCAAACTTACTAAACTATGCGATTCATTGTACTGATTGCCTTGCTTATTTCTACCAGCGGTTATAGCCAATGGAAAAATTTTGTAATAAGTTCCAAAGGCGATACGCTTAACCGGGTGGATATGAATGGAAAGAAGCAGGGGCCATGGTCGGTTCGTGTGGCAGATTTGCGTGGCGAAAGAGGTTATGAAGAAGAAGGATATTATGAGAACGATGCTAAAGAAGGTACCTGGAAGAAGTACTCCTTAGAAGGAGTTAAGATCGCAGAAGAAAATTATCGCTGGGGAAAGCTGAGTGGCAAGCAACAATATTTTACTTATAATGGTGGCTTGTTGCGCCAGGAAAGCTGGAGAGCTATGGATCCAGCAATTGCTTTTGATACTGTTTCCATTTATGATTTAAAAGACCCGACAAAAGAAATAGGACAAGTTGTAGTAAAGAATGAAGGTGTGGCAGTTAAACATGGTAAATGGTTATACTTTGATCCCCGGGAAGGACGAATTGAAGCCAGTGAATACTATGTGATGAACAAATTACAAACAGAAGATAATATGATGATTGGTGATGATGACCTTCGACCAATTGATGTTAGCACTGCCAAAGCAAAATCAGACACGGCGGGAAAAAAAACTATTTCCAAGCCACAGGCTATACTCGATTACGAAAAGAAAAATGCCGGTAAAAAGAAAGTAAAAACCAGGGATGGTAATACGGGGAATGTGCCGAAGCCGTAAAAAAATTTCTAATGAGGCTATTCATTTTAACTTCATTTATCTTATTTGCGAATTTTGTATTTGCTCAATCTGCTAATGAAAACAATTGCAATAATTTTATTGATATTAAAGTTGCCGTGGAGAAAATTCAGCCTGACTCTATATCAAAAGAAGAACCAAAAGTCTGGGGCACATCTATTAGAAGCTTCTTTGGGTTTCAATTAGTAACAAAGAATTCCAACTATACCATTCAAGAATTTACTATTTCAGGTAGTTATGATAATGGTGATATAGTTGAAGTGGTTAATAAAGGAACTCATTTTAGTGCCAGTGCAGTAAGGCTGGTAAATAGTATTAAGGAGAAGGAGTTTTATATATTCTGCATAAAAGCAATTGACAAACTGGGCAGAGTACAAATTTTAAAACCATTCACACACATCTTCCGAAAGTAAATTTATTTTCCTTTCATTGCAGTAAAATAATTCCTGAAAAACAACAGCTGGCACTCTACTGCATTTTTCCAATAAGGCCAGTTATGTTGCCCTGGTCTTACAATATACTCATGTGGAATTTTAAGCTGTAACATTTTTTGATGAAGATTGTTATTTACAGCAAGAAAGAAATCTTCTGTTCCGCAATCAATAATAATCGCCAGAGAATCTTTAACTGGTTTCTCAATTAAATTAATGACAGAGTAATTTTTCCAGTTAGCTGCATGTAAAATAGTATCTCCAACTTTTTGTGAAATTTGCCAATTCTTTTTAAAGGGTTCTAAGTCCACACCGCCACTCATACTGCCACAAGCACCAAACCTATCTGAATGACGAAAGCCTAAAAACAAACCACCATGTCCGCCCATACTTAAACCGGTTATGGCTCTGCCTTTTCTATCTTTTATGGTTTTATAATTCGCATCTATATAATCTGGAATTTCTTTGCCTACATAGGTTTCAAATCGTACCGTAGAATCAACGGGGCTGTCCAGATACCAGCTATTAAATCCACCATCGGGACATACGATCATTAACTGGTATTTATCAGCATGTTCTTTTAATTCCGATACACGGATGATCCAATTGGCATACCAGCCGCCATGTCCATGTAATAAATAAACAACCGGAAAAGCGTCTTTACTTTTTTTATAGGAAGAAGGTTTTATCACTACGCATTTGTATGCTTTTTTCATGGCGCTGCTGTAGATGCTTACTGTATCAACAATGGCGGCGAATGATTTTAGCGAAAAAAGAATGGCGATGGCGAATAATAATTTTTTAATCATGGCTAAATGTAAGAATTATATAAACCCACCCCTTTCAAGTAGCATTTTATTTGGAATGGCCGACACCCCTCCCGGGAGGTGATGAAAACTCTGCTATGAAAAAAAGCCATCCCGTTATTTCGGAATGGCTTTATAAAATCAATTTATTCTTTAGAGGGGTTAAAACCCTTTCTTCTCCTGTGCTTTTTGCATTGGATTACCCGCCTGGCTACCTGCCGCTCTCGGTGCATTTTGTCTTGCTTTAAAAATATTAAAACGAGACGGCTCTGCTATCGTATTCCAACTATTATTGCTTTCATTAATATCAGCAGTCTCCCGATAGGGATCCAATTTTACTGAAGCCACTTCTTTGTCTTTAATAAAAGTTTTTACCACTTTGTTTTCATTCAATCTCCAAACCTGTGCTGGTATGCGGTCAATTTCTTTCGTACCATCTTTATAGGTCCATTCCACAATGATCGGCATCACTAATCCACCTTTATTGCTTAAAGTAAGCTCATACATATTCTTATTAGCATACTTTGCTTTTTCCTCTTCTGTAAGAGGGTCAGGCTGACTTGCCGGAATTGTTACTTCATATTTGTTAGTGTCATACGGCTCTTGATTGCGGGCATATCTCCAATAAAAATCACGGATGCTGGTATCCACATCTGTTTGGAATTTAATATTCTTGTCTTCCCTGTTCCTGATCTTTGAAATATCATCAAAAGTGGGTACCAATGGCTTTGCAATTGGCCGCAGTTGTTTAGTTTCTTTTGTTGCTTCTTGTGTAGCTGCTAAATCTGGTTTAGCATGTTTTACGGTATCTAATGAAATATCGCAAACTTCAGTACTATAAAACCAACCTCTCCAAAACCAATCAAGATCTTCGCCGCTTGCATCTTCCATGGTACGGAAGAAATCAGCTGGCTCCGGATGTTTAAAAGCCCAACGTCTTGCATATTCTTTAAATGCATAATCAAATAACTCCCGGCCCATAATCGTCTCTCTCAAAATATTTAAACCTGTGGCCGGTTTAGAATAAGCATTAGGTCCAAACTGAACAATGTTTTCACTGTTGCTCATGATGGGTTCTAGTTGATCCTTTGGCAACTTCATGTAATCTGTTATGTAAGCAGCAGGGCCACGGCGACTGGGAAATTTATTATCCCATAATTCTTCTGCTAAATATTCAACGAATGTATTCAACCCTTCATCCATCCAGCTCCATTGACGTTCATCACTATTGATGATCATGGGGAAGAAGTTATGACCTACTTCATGAATGATTACACCGATCATTCCGTTTTTGGTGCTTTCGCTGTAAGTGCCATCTTTTTCAGTACGGCCAAAGTTGAAACAGATCATTGGATATTCCATACCGTTGGAAGCTTCTATACTTTGTGCAACTGGGTATGGATAAGGAATTGTAAAATCAGAATATGTTTTAACTGTATGTTCAACAGCTTTACTAGAGAACTTGCGGTACAAGCCATACGCTTCTTTGGCGTAACCACTCATACACATCACTCTTTTACCAGCAACTTTTGTTGCTAATGCATCCCAGATAAATTTGCGGGAAGAACCCCAGGCAAAGTCACGAACATTATCAGCTTTAAATATCCAGGTTTTCTTTTTTGGTGAACCCGCAGCAATAATTGCCGGTCCGTTTTTCTCAGCCTCTTTTGCTTCAGCCAATGTTACTACTTCAATCGGCTCTGAAGATTGTTGCGCTTTTGCCCAACGACCCATTTGTGCAGGTGTAAGTACAGCAGCATAGTTCTGACATTCGCCGGTTGACATAACAACATGGTCAGCAGGAACAGTCATCGCTACTTTAAAGTTTCCAAATGTTAATGCAAATTCTCCACGACCTGTAAACTGGTGATTTTGCCATCCCTGAAAATCGCTATATACACATAGGCGTGGGTACCATTGTGAAAGTGTGAAAAGATGATTGCCGTCTTCCGGAAAAAATTCAAAGCCACCACGACCACCACCACCAGCACCACGGTTGCTCAATTTATAATTCCAATCCAATTTATAAATAAAACGCTGACCAGCTTTTAATGGGGCCGGTAATTCAACCCGCATCATTGTTTTGTTGATGGTATATTTCAATGGCTTGCCAGCAGCATCAGTTAATTTCACAATATTAAATCCCATTCCATTATCCGCTTTTGAATCAGCAGCTCTGTCCAATTGCTGCGGACTTGTTTGTTTGTTCATTGGGTTACTCGTCTGGTAGTTGGCATTATTTACCGTGCTATGCTGATTTTCATCCAACTGCATCCATAAAAAAGTAAGTACATCAGGCGAGTTATTAAAATAAGTGATGGTTTCACTTCCCGTTAGCTTTTGGTTTTTTTCATCCAGTTCACATTTAATATCGTAGTCCACTCTTTGCTGCCAGTATTTTGTACCGGGTGCACCACTTGCCGTACGATACTCATTGGGAGTAGGAAGTGTTCCACCCATTTGTTCAAACTTGTTGCCGTGGTTACTGCCCGGATTGTTGCTAATATTCTGTGCCAATACGATAGTGCAACAGAAGATGCTGAACAATAAGCAGGAAATTACTTTTCTCATTTGTAAGTGTTATTTATTAGTAAATCAAAGCCGTGAAAGAATTCTATTTTGCCAGCTGTATTACTACTATTATCGTCCGTTGCGTCGCACTTTTCATCGTTCGGTAATACTACTCAGCAGAATGCAAAGATTCCAAATGTGTTAGGAAAATCTCTTTCGGCTAAGATAAAGCAAACAGCCCTAAAAAATGAACCATTAGTAAAAAGAGAAAGCACCTTTTTAAAGGTGCTTTCTCTTTATGTTATATGAAAAAGGTGTATTAGAATCCTTTTTTCTCCAATGCTTTTTGCATAGGCGTAGGCATTTCCGGCTGTGGAACATTTTGCTTCTGTTTAAACAATCTAAACTTACTAGGCGGTTTAATATCACCATACGTATTATTAGATTCGTCAATATCAGCTGTTTCTTTATAGGGATCAAGCTTTATGGAGGCTACTTCTTTATCCTTCATAAATGTTTTGATCACTTTTTTCTCATTCTTACGCCATACCTGGGCAGGTATTCTTTCAATTTCTTTGGTACCGTCTTTAAACGTCCACTCCAGAATAATTGGCATTACCAACCCACCTTTATTGGAGAACGTAATTTCGTATAAATTTTTATTGCCATATTTGGCCTGACCCTCTGCATCTAGTTTTTCTGTTTGTGGTTTTACCGTAATTGGATATTTAGTGGTATCATACTTTTCAATTCCTCTTGCATATCGCCAGTAAAAGTCACGCAGCGTTGTGTCTTTATCGGTTTCAAAAACAATACTCTTATCGGTTTTGTTTCTGATCTTCGATAGATCTTCAAAATCATTCACCGCAGGTTTAGCCAGGTTTCTATACACTACCGTATCGTTTATCTGGTTCGGAACAGCTGTTACATCAGGCTTTGCATGTTTAACCGTATCAATAGAAATATCACAGGCATCGGTACCATAGAACCAACCTCTCCAGAACCAATCAAGATCTTCACCGGTTGCATCTTCAATAGTGCGGAAGAAATCTGCAGGTGTAGGAGATTTAAAAGCCCATCTTCTTGAATATTCACGGAAAGCATTGTCAAATAATTCTCTGCCGACAATGGTTTCTCTCAACATGTTTAAACCAGTGGCTACTTTATCATACGCATTTGCGCCAAAGTTGTTGATGTTTTCGGAGTTGGTCATAATAGGTTCTAATTGCTCTTTCGGCAATTTCATGTAATCAGTAATCGCAGAAGGAACACCACCATCAGAAGGATATTTATTATCCCATAATTCTTGCGACAAATATTGTAAATATGAATTCAACCCTTCATCCATCCAGGTCCATTGACGTTCATCGCTGTTTACGATCATCGGGAAGAATGTATGACCTACTTCATGAATAATGACAAGAATAGCTGCATTCTTAGCTCCTTCAGAATAGCTGCCATCTTTATTGGCACGGCCCGGGTTAAAAGAGATCATCGGGTATTCCATCCCTTGATTGCCTTCTACACTAATCGCTACCGGATAAGGATAAGGGAATGAAAATTTAGAATAAGTTTTTAAAGTATGTGCAACTGCTTTGGTTGAGAACTTGCTATAAATCGGATAGGCTTCTTTCGCATAATAGCTCATCGACATCACATTTTTTCCTTCAACATTTGTAGCCATTGCATCCCATACAAATCTTCTGGATGATGTCCATGCAAAGTCACGAACATTATCGGCTTTGTAGATCCATGTTTTCTTGGCTTTGCTTTTTGTTTTTGATGCGTTCAATGCCTCATCCAATGTTACAATTTGCAAAGGTTCCTTTGCAGTTTTTGCTTTATTCCATCTTGCCATTTGCGTTGGTGTCAAAGTTTGCGCATAGTTCTGGCACTCACCCGTTCCTCCAACAATATGGTCAGCAGGAACAGTCATAGCTACTTTAAAATTTCCGAAGCTTAGTGTAAACTCACCGGTACCAGTGAACTGATGATTCTGCCATCCCTGATCATCGCTATAGCGGCAAAGACGGGGATACCATTGTGTCATGGTATAATTATTATTACCATCTTCTGAAAAATTTTCATAACCACCTCTTGCACCACCAAAGCGAATAAAATCACCACGGTTAGCAATTTTGTAATTCCAATCTACTTTGAAAACAAATTTTTGTCCGGGTTTAAGTGGCATTGGTAAATCAACTTTCATCATTGTTTTATTAATGGTGTAGTTGATAGCTTTGCCAGCAGCATCTGTCAATTTGGTAATATTGATACCGTATCCATTATCAGATTTACGTTCATCATATCGATCCAATACTTTATCCGTTGTTTGCATTGGCAACGTATTCTGACTTTGATAGTTTGCATTATTTACGGTGCTGTGTTGGTTTTCGTCCAACTGCATCCAGAAATACGTTAATGTTTCTGGCGAATTATTAAAGTAAGTGATCGTTTCACTGCCTGTTAATTTATTATTCACTTCGTCTAACTCACATTTAATATCATAATCCACCCTTTGTTGCCAATATTTAGGGCCGGGTGTACCACTGGCAGTACGTTGCTCATTTGGCGTTGGGAGAATAGTGCCTAATTGCTCAAACTTATTGGCATGTCCTGAGCTGGGGTTATTCTGAATGTTCTGTGCCTGCACTATCGATGTTATCGAAAGCAGGAGGCTGCACAGTAGTAATAACTGTTTCTTCTTGATCATTTGTTTCTTTTTTTGTTATTGGTAAACGTTCTAAAGACAATTTTAACGCAAGGCTGAATACAGCAGCCGATAAAAAAATAACCCACTCCCGGCGGCTTACTTTGAAAGATGTGGTAATAAAATGTGTAACTATCAACAAAATAGTAACTACTACAATTTGACCTGCTTCAAGACCCACATTAAATGCAAAAAGGCTCCATGCCATATTCTGGTCTTCGGCTAATAAAAAACGAATGGTGTTTGCAAAACCCATTCCATGTATCAATCCAAAGAACAAGGCTAAAAAATAATTGATCCGAATGGAACGGGGTGTAAATTTTTTCTGAAATAAATTACTCAGAGCTGTAATTACTATGGTGACAGGAATTAAAAATTCAACCCACTTGCTGTTCAAACGAATTACATCAAATACACTTAATGCTAAAGTGATAGAATGTCCGATCGTAAATGCAGTGACTAAGATCAAAACCTGTTTCCAGTCTTTTAATACATAGATAGCTGCTAAAGCAGCGATAAACAATTGATGGTCTAAGGCATCCTTGCTTATGATGTGTTCCCAGCCAAAACCAAAATAAAAACCGAAATCCTGCATCTAATTAGTAATTATGTCCGTCCTTTGCCTGTTAAATTGTAACGGAAGGAATGTATACGGGCTTCAAAATAAGCCAGACTTTTGTAACTGAAAAAATTATTGTGTCAATGGCAGGATCTCTTTTTAAGTGGTTATTGTTGCCCCTGCTGGGCGGGGTGCTGATGGCGGGTAAAAACCCGGATGTTCACCCTTTTCATGTGAGTGTAGTAGAAATTAACCACAATGCTACTGATAAAACATTGGAGATTAGCTGCAAGATATTTACGGATGATTTTGAAAAGATTCTCGCTAAAAATTATAAAGCAAAGGTTGACCTGATCAATCCACCCAATAAAGCGGCGATGGACTCTTTGGTAAAGCGATATGTGTTATCTCACCTGGCAATCAAAGCAGATGGAAAGCCAGTTACGCTGAATTACCTGGGTTTTGAAAATGATGGAGAAGCGGCGTACAGTTATATAGAAGTAGAAAATGTAACTACTGTAAAAAAGATCGAGATCGCTACCAATCTTATGCATGATCTATTTGACGACCAGATGAATATTGTGCATGTAATAGTAGGAGGGAACAGAAAAAGTAATAAGATGGATTATCCCGCTACGCAAACATCCATCAGCTTTTAAGTTGTAACCTGCTAGTATTCTTTCAACACTTTTTCATTTTAGACAACAACGAACTATAAACTACGAACTATTTTAGTCTTCCATATCCTCTTTCAATTCATCGCTCAAGGTCACTAATACTTTATCAATACGGTGGCTATCCATATCAATCACTTCAATTTTAAAACCTTTCCAGCTTAGTTGATCACCTGTTTTCGGAATTCGTTCTAATTGGTGTAAGATAAATCCAGCCAATGTATCAAAATCATGTTCTCCTTCATTCAT
>LNFJ01000157.1 GCA_001464625.1 Bacteroidia bacterium Ga0077558
GAAGAATTGGGTATCCGCATTTTCGACCGGAGTAAACAACCAGTTATACCTACTGCTGTTGGCACAGAAGTAATAGCATATGCAAGAAAAATTATTGATGAAAGAAACAGCCTTTCTGATTTTTTACAATTAAAAAAAGGTGTGCTGGCAGGCGAACTGAAAGTTGCCATCATTCCTACATTAGCCCCTTACCTTTTACCATTATTTATTCCATCCTTCACAAAAAAATACCCGTTGATAAAACTCATCATCAATGAAATGACAACGGATACAATCATCAGCTGGTTAAGAGAAGGAAGAATAGATACTGGCATTCTTGTTACACCATTGAATGAAGCAGGAATAAAAGAAACTGTTTTGTTCTATGAAGAAATGGTGGCATATATATCGCCAAAAAATTCAGCATTCAAAAAAACCTACGTATTACCAACCGATATTGACCCCAACAAATTGTGGTTACTAGAAGAAGGGCATTGTTTCAGAACACAAATAGCAAATCTATGCCAACTGCGCAAAGCCAGTGCTGAAGGGAGCCACTTTGACTACGAAGCCGGAAGTCTGGAAACATTAAGAAGGCTGGTTGAATTAAATGATGGTATCACAATTCTACCCGAACTTGCAATAAGGGAGTTTTCACCGAAACAAAAAAAACTGGTTCGCCATTTTAAAAAGCCAATCCCTATGCGGGAAGTAAGCATAGTTACCCACCGGGATCATTTAAAGAAAAGAATGATTGATGCCTTACAAAAAGAAATCATTAATGCTTTACCTGATAAGGTAGTAAAAAATAAAAGCCCGAATATAATTCCTGTTTAAAATAGTGAACAGATTTCAAATCAATTTGTTCTTTAATTGGAACAAGACTATTTTCCCTTAAAAAAAATAAAATATGCAAATCGAAGTTGGACAAGCTGCCCCAGATTTTATACTGTTTGACAGCGAAAAAAAACAAGTCACATTATCTGAACAAAAAGGACAGCCCGTATTATTACTTTTCTTTCCTTTAGCATTTACAAGTACATGCACCCAAGAACTTTGTTCAGTTAGAGATACAATCAATTGGTACAATAACATCAATGCAAAGGTGTTTGGCATTTCTGTAGATGCCCTATTTACATTAGCAAAATATAAAGAAGAACAACAATTGAACTTTACCTTGCTAAGTGATTTCAACAAAGAAGCATCATTAGCTTTTGGATCGATCTATGAAATGTTTGGGTTTAATATGAAAGGTGTTTCTAAACGATCTGCATTTGTAGTTGATAAAGATGGTATCATTCGCTATGCAGAGGTTCTGGAGAATGCCGGAGAGATTCCTGATTTTACAAAAATTAAGGAATGCCTTTCCGGTCTTCAATAAGCTTTCGTTAAAATTTAATATTTACAGCTTGTAAGTCAATGATTTACAACAATTTTTAGTAAATCGTAGTTTTACGTTGTACACTTAAAATTTTAGGCCTATTTTTCGAATAATAAAAGTAAATTTGTTTCGTTGAGACGAATTCTATCTATATTATCCTTTATCCTGTTGATTTCATTACAATCGCAGGCGCAAACTTCCAGAAACACCCCTGTTTCTGAAGGTGTTGATAGAATTATCAGACTATATCCCAATCCCGCTACTAGCTATATCACATTTGATTTACAGAAGAACTATAAAAAAGGTCTTACCATTTATATTTACAATGGTGTGCTTGGAAAAAAAGTTCATGAAGTAAGTAATGTGCCTGAAAAAACTACAGTTAATCTTACCGATTTCAATCGTGGTGTTTACATCTATCAATTGATTGACCCAACCGGCAAAATCATTGAGTCTGGCAAGTTCCAGGTTTCCCGTTAATTGTTTTGTTGCTGATCTTTATTGCACCTGTACAATTAGAAACTTAAGGTAATGTGTATTCTCCATACCCAAAATAATCGGGTGATCACTTGACTGTGTTTGAAAAACAACTTGTCTAATTTTTCTACGGGCATCTTTAGCAGCCATATTAATTATCTGCAAAAACAAATCCGGCTGAACCAGATTAGTGCAAGATGAGGTAACCAGAAAACCACCCGGCTTTACCAACTTCATTCCACGTAAATTAATTTCTTTATACCCTGTAATGGCTTTTTGAATTGTTTCCCTGCTCTTTGTAAATGCGGGGGGATCCAACATTACAACATCATACTGTCTTCCATCTTTTCCCCATTGCTTCAATACATCAAAAGCATTAGCTACTTCAAACTTACATCTGTCATGCACCTCATTCAATTCAGCATTTTTGTTTGCTTGTGCTACTGCATTGGCAGAAATATCAAGTCCTAAAACAGATTTAGCACCATAATGTGCTGCATGAATTTCAAAAGTTCCTGTATAGGTAAAAGCTCCCAGCACATCTGCACCTTTCACAATATGTTGAATAGCCTTTCTATTATCTTGTTGGTCTAAAAAGTAACCTGTCTTTTGTCCGTTCTCCACATCTACATAAAATTTTAACCCATTCTCGTTGATGATGATTTGTGTATCAAAAGGAGCAGATAAAAAACCTTTCTGCTGTGGCAATCCTTCCAGCTCCCTAACCGGCACATCATTACGTTCATAAATTCCTTTCGGGTCAAAAATTTCATTGATGGCTTTTACAATTGCTGGTTTCCACACATCTATACCCAGCGCCAATGTTTGAATTACAAAGTAATCGTTGAACTTATCAATTATAAGTTGCGGCAGCGAATCTGCTTCACCAAAAACAAGACGACAGTTTTCCGTATAGCCTAACTTCTTTCTATACTCCCAGCATTTTCTTAATTGTGTTAAAAAAAATGCTTCATTAATTTCTTCCGACTTGCTTCTTGTAAGCAACCGCACCAGTATTTGCGACTTGGGATTGATATAACCCTTACCAATAAATTTTTTATCATGACTAAAAACTTCAGCTATCTCGCCGCCGACCACTTCTCCCTCTATTTTTTCAACTTCATTGCTGAAAATCCAGGGATGTCCATTTTCTACCCGTGGGGTAATTTTTCTTCGTAGGTAAACTTTGTTCATAAAGGGAGTGCAATGTACTATAAATGTGCTACCTAAGCCACAAAGGCCTGTCAGCTTATAGCAGCATCTGTTATATAGCAGCCAATTTGTCCCAAATCCGCCATTGGCAATATTCTTGACAAGCTTACCTTTGCAAACAATTTGTAAAAAATGTCAGAAAAAGATATGCAGCAAGAAGCAATTAACGGAGCAGATTTAAATCCAGAAATGGATATTAATACCGATGAAAATCAAAGCGGTAGTACTCACCTAAATGAACCGGTAGCGGAAGAAAATGAGATGGAAAAACTAAAGGCTGAAATGGAGTTGGAAAAAGACAAATACGTTAGGAAAGTTGCCGAATTTGAAAATTTCAAACGCCGCAATGCCAAGGAAAGAATTGAATTGATACAAACAGCGGGTCGTGATGTAATAACTGATTTATTAGATGTATTAGATGATTGCGACCGGGCCCAAAAACAATTAGAAAACAGTGATGATGTAGCTTCTATAAAAGAAGGCGTATCGCTGGTTTTTAATAAGCTTCGCAACAAATTACAATCAAGAGGTGTAAAAGCCATGGAAGCAATAAACCAGGAGTTCAATGCCGATTTACACGAAGCTGTAACAGAAATTCCTGCACCAACAGAAGAGTTGAAAGGAAAAAATGTGGATGAAGTAATGAAAGGTTATTTTTTAAACGATAAGATTATCCGTCACGCAAAAGTTGTGGTAGGGAAATAATTTTTTTATGGCTAAAAGAGATTTTTACGAAATACTGGGTCTTACCAAAACTGCTTCTGCTGAAGAAATAAAAAAGGCATATCGTAAAGTTGCCATGCAATTTCATCCGGATAGAAATCCTGGTGATAAAGCAGCTGAGGAAAAATTTAAAGAAGCTGCTGAAGCATATGAAATATTGAGCGATGCAGATAAGAAAGCACAATATGATAGGTATGGGCATGCGGGGGTAAGTGGTGGTGCCCGTGGCGGACATGGTGGCGCTGGCGGTATGAACATGGATGACATCTTCAGTCAATTTGGTGATATTTTTGGTGATGATGTTTTTGGAAATTTCTTTGGAGGCGGACAACGTAGCCGTGGTGGTCAGAGAAGTCGTGGTGTAAGAGGCAGTAATCTTCGGGTCAAATTAAAATTGACCTATGAAGAAATTGCGAAGGGAGTAACTAAAAATATCAAAGTTAAAAAACATGTTTTGTGTACTACCTGCAGTGGAAGCGGAGCAAAGGATAAAGGTAGTGTTCAAAATTGTAGTACTTGTGGTGGAAGCGGCCAGGTAAGAAGAGTTCAAAACACTTTCCTGGGACAAATGCAAACAGTTACAACCTGCCCTACCTGTAATGGAGAAGGCTCAACCGTTACAGCAAAATGTGCAAGTTGCAAAGGCGAAGGAAGGGTGTATGGTGAAGAAACAGTAAGTATTGATATACCTGCCGGAGTGCAGGAAGGAATGCAATTAAATATTAGCGGCCGGGGTAATGCTGGCGAAAGAGGCGGATCTGCCGGCGATTTAATTATTCTGATAGAAGAAGAACCACATAAGGAATTACATAGAGAAGGTTTGAATGTGGCATACGAATTACACATCTCATTTACCGATGCAGCATTTGGCACACAGGTAGAAGTACCAACTATCGATGGAAGAGCAAAAATTAAAATTCCTGCTGGTACTCAAAGTGGCAAGATATTCCGCCTTAAAGGAAAAGGTTTTCCAGCAGTAAACTCTTACGATAAGGGTGACCAGTTGATTCAAGTAAATATATGGACTCCCCAAACTTTAAGTAGTGATGAAAAAGCAATGCTGGAAAAACTAAGCAGTTCTCCAAATTTCAAACCTCATCCGGATAAGAACGAAAGAAATTTTTTTGAGAAGATAAAGGATATGTTTTCTTAGGCTTAATACTGCGTACCAGCTCCTTTTTTCTTTTTTACTTTTGAATAAAGCAGTTTTGCCTGTTGCACAAGTGCAATAAATTCTTTTTGCAGTAAGTCGTCTGCAGTAGAAGAACTTTCTGCCAGTGCAATAATTTCATTCCAACCAACATTTTTGGTGAACGAAGAAGAACGTAGTACTGAACCAAACATGGCAACTGCTGCTGAGAAATGAAAATTTTTGTCCAGCTCTTTGGATGGAATAAAATTCAGCTTACACTCATGGTTCAGGTTAAATAGATTTACATTATTGGGATACCGGTATTGTAATTTTATATCTGCAAATTTTTCCGTTTTAATTTCATCTGCTATTGCATCAGTACAAGCATTTGTTGGAGTAATTTCAAATAATGCCAGCATGGAATGACCAGATCCAATTTCCCCACCTTCTATTACTGACATGGTATCTCTTAAGGCGCCTACTTTATTATCAAATCCGATTAACCGATATTCCTTTACATACTCAGCATTAAACTCCACATTCATGTACACATCATCAGCAACCGTGTATAATGTTTGTGTAAATTCTTTTAGCAGCACTTTTTCTGCCTCTTTAAAATTATCGAGATATGCAAAATTTCCATTTCCCTTTTTAGCTAGTGTTTGAATTTTTGAATCTTTATAATTTCCCATGCCAACACCCAGGCAAGTAAGATAAATACCAGATTCCCGATGTTGTGAAATAAGCTCATCTAATTCAGTCTCTGTTTTCATTCCAACATTAAAATCCCCGTCCGTTGCTAGTATTACCCTGTTATTTCCTCCCTTTATAAAATGATTTTTTGCTACACTATACGCAAGTTTAACACCTGATTCGCCTGGGGTAGTTCCACCCGGTGTCAGTTCATCAATAGCTTTAAGAATTTTTTCTTTTTCGCCTCCGCTAATAGTGTTTAACATCACTCCTGTAACACCACCATAAACCACTAACGCAACAGAATCTTTATCCCGCAAGTTATTTACCAATAAACGGAAAGCCGATTTCAATAATGGTAACCGATTGGGCATATCCATTGAACCTGATACATCAATTAGAAAAACAAGGTGACTGGGAGGTAGTGTATCTAGATTTAATTTTTTAGAAGAAAGATTTATATAATACAATTGGTTCTGTGAATTCCATGGGCAAATAGTTAAAGTTGTTTTTATATTAAATAAAGCGGCATCCTTTGGCTCGTTATAATTGAGATTGAAATAATTCAACATTTCTTCTATACGAACTGCATCAGGGGGAACTAAAGAATTCAAGGTAATAAAGCGTCGGATATTACTGTAAGAAGCTCTGTCAACATTTAACGACAGGCCGGTACTTGGAAATTTTTTTGCATTTACAAAATGATTTTCTAATAAGCTGGCATAGGTTTCATCGCCCGAGAACCATCTTTTTTGTTCGTCTTTTTCCAGATCTTTTGTAAGTGATGACAACTTATCTCTTCGAACGTTGGATGAGGAAGCTGGAGCCAGTTTCATTTTTACACTTACATAATTATCTGCATTCACTACCAGCTTCTCTGTTCGGTAACCTTCGTAAGAAAAACTGAAGGTGTCAATCTGTTGATTGGAAATGATACCAAAAGTTCCTGCACTTCCACTTTTAAAAACATAACCCGTTTTGTGTTGAAGGATTGTAACATTTTGCAAAACATTACCTGCTTCATCCTTTACTTCTCCCCGCACATAATATTGTTGGGAAAAAAGGGATAAATTCAGAAGAAGAAAGAATAGTATATGACAAGTGGCCTTCAACTGGATATTTTGGCAGGATAAAGTACAAAAAAACCCGTAGACTTCCCCAGATTTATATCAACTGATAAATCTCCTTAAGATTTCGGCCAAGACCATCATAATCAAGTCCATAGCCTACTACAAATTTATTAGGAATATCAAAACCAACATAGTCAATCGTTAATGGATATTCTGTTGCTTCCGATTTGTGCAATAAAGAAGCAATTTTAAGCGAATTAGGCTGCTGGTGCATCAGTTTCGGAAGAAAATTGTGCAGCGTTTTTCCAGTATCTACGATGTCTTCTACAATAACCACATCTTTCCCAAAAAGGTCATCCTCCAGGCCTATTGACGTAACCACATTGCCGGATGATTTCATGCCTTTATAAGAAGCCAGTTTAATAAAGCAAAGCTCTGCATCTATATTAACATGCTTAAAAAGATCTGCCGCAAACATAAAAGACCCATTTAATATAGCAATAAACAATGGCCTTTTACCTTCATAGTCGGTGTTTATAGCAGTTGCCAATTCTTTAATTCGATGTTGAATTTGTTCTTCAGGAAGATAAGTCTCAAAAGATTTGTCATGTACTTTAATAACTGCCATAAAAAATATTTAGGTCGTTTTAATTAGAGATTCTTTTGTTACTATCCTGTGTCAACGAATAATTTTCTTTAACTGCAAGTTTAGGCACGGACGATGATTTTTTCTTGAGGCTGAGTTGAACCCCAGGCGCCGGCTTGTCGTCCGCTTTTAACCAATTTAATTCCCGAAGGCTTTCTAACCGTATTGCTTGTTTTTGTGCGATAGAATGAACTGTTTCCCCTGGCACTACAATATGAAAATCATCTTTGCCCGTTTTACGTTTCCGCTGTATATAAATCAACTGATCATCATTTACTATTTCCATTCTTGGCATTTCGTTAAACTCAAATATTTTGGACAAGTCCACATCATACTTTTTTGCAATGGCCAGAAATGATGTTCCCCTTTTTGCATAAATAACTTTCGTATCATTGATTTTAAACTCACCGACAGGATAATTTTCCTTTTCTGCCGGAATTTTGCTTTCTTCCTTTGATAAAGTTTCATCCAATGACTTAAATCCACCGACACCTTTATATACTGTATCAGATTTAGTTTCTAACTGTACCGTTTCTGACTCCTGAAGTTTCCCTAATGCAGTCATTGTATAACTATGTAAGTTGTAATCTTCAATCAGCTTAATAAGCACCTGTGGATATTTAGGATTAGTAGCATAACCTGCTTGCTTTAAACCATTTGCCCAACCTTTATAATCTGTGGGATCCAGTTCAAAAAGAAAAGCATACCGCTTCCCATTTTTCAAAAAATCCGAATGATCCTTGTACGAATGTTCTGGCAATGGGTACTTTCGAAAGCATTCACTTTTTTCATCATCGTCATGTTTTACAGACTCCCCTGTCCAGTTTGATTTACATTTAATTCCAAAATGATTATTTGAGGCCAACACCAACTTGCTGTTGCCAGCTCCCGATTCATGAATACCCTGTGCTAAAGTAATAGATGCAGGTACACCTGTACGCTGCATTTCTGTAATAGCCAATTCTTTGTAGGTCTCAATATATTTCAATACAGCTTCTGCTTTTTGCCCAAAACAAACAGCAGTTGGCAATAGAAAAAAAAGTATAAAATAAATTCTTACTCTTTGCATTTACTAATGGTGTTATAATTTTCTAATTAAAAAAAGGCCATCCCGAATAGTTAATACTACTTTCTCAATATCAATTCGATTCTTAATAAACTCATTGAACGCCTGGATACCTTTTGCACTCTTTCCCTTTATTTCTTTCTCCAGCACCTGCCCGTGAAAGAAAATATTATCTGCTAAAATAAATCCGTTTTTTCGCAACCTCGGCAAAACGAGGTTAAAATATTCGATATAGGCTGGTTTGTCAGCATCAATAAATACCAAGTCCCACTCTTCTTCTAATCCGGCAATAATATCTAACGCATTTCCGGTATGAGAAATTATTTGTTTGGAAAAAGAAGACCTGTTGAAATAGGCTCTTGATAAAGCGGCATCAGCTTCTCTTAATTCAATTGTGTGCAGTTGCCCGTCATCTGTTAAGCCTTTTGCCATACATAACGCACTGTACCCTGTAAAAGTTCCGATTTCAAGAATGCGCCGTGGCCGTAACATACAGCTCAGCATTTCTAATACTTTTCCTTGCAGATGACCACTCAGCATTTGCGGCTCTGCATGATGCTGCATTGTAAAATCGTTGACTTCTTTTATTAGAATATTCTCCGGTGAAGAATAATCTTCTGCATATTGCTGTACTAATGGATGTATAAGTTCCAACCAAAAAAATTTAAGCAAAGATAAACCTATACGGCGTGAAGCTGCGTGTTTGTAACCGCAGACTTCTTAGAAATAAACCAAAGACCAAAAAATGTAAAAATTCCATTTATAAGTATCAGTTCATTCCCAATTTTATACCCATTAAAAATACTATCAGAAAAACCTTGTATACCAAGGCTCACATGCAGCTTCGCCTCATACCAGGCTGGATTGCTAAGCATATCAAGGCCTAAGGCCATCATAGGTGCAATAATGCATACTGCCCATATTAGTTTATCATTTAATTTTCTATTCGTCAATATTCCAAATGCAAATAAACCAAGCAAAGGACCATAAGTAATACCGGCAAATTTCAAAATGAAATCAATAATGAGTTTATCATCTATCCATTTAAACAAAAGCACCATCAGGAAAAATACTGCCGCAAAAGTAAAGTGCACTTTAAGTCTTGTTCGTTTTTTCTCTTTTTCACTATCTGCTGACTTCTTTATACCCAATATATCAATACAAAAACAGGAAGTGAGTGAAGTGATAGCTCCATCCACACTAGGGAAAAGTGCGGAGATTAAAGCAATGATAAAAATTACACCAATTACTCCGCTAAACGTATCACTCAGCGCAATGGTAGCAAACAAATCATCTGGTGGCACCGTAATATTATTCTGTGCTGCATATAAATAAAGAATCCCTCCTAATACAAGGAATAAAAGATTTACCACCATCAATACAGCGGTAAACGTCATCATATTTTTTTGAGAATCTTTCAGGTTTTTTACGCTGATATTTTTTTGCATCATCTCCTGGTCAAGTCCCGTCATGGCAATAGCAATGAACATACCGCCAATAATATGCTTCAAAGCAAACGAACCAGACTTTACATCCCAGTTAAAAATCTGTGTGTAGCCTTTATCCGACATCATTGTCCAGGCACCACCTAAATCAGTTCCTAGTGCTTTTGTAATAACAATGATACAAACAACCAATCCTACCAACATCCCTGTTGTTTGTAAAGTATCTGTATAAATAATAGTTTTTACACCACCTTCAAAAGTGTATAAGAGAATCAACAACAGGATAACCAAAGTTGTGGCAAAAAAAGGAATACCCAGTTTATTAAAGATGAATATTTGCAGTACGCTTATTACCAGATACAATCGGGCTGTAGCTCCTACTGTTCTTGAAAGAATAAAAAAGAAAGCACCTGCTTTATGTGCATTTATACCAAATCTCTTTTCCAGATAGGTGTAGATACTCGTCAGGTTCATTTTATAATATAAAGGCAACAATACAAATGCAATAACCAGATAGCCCAATAAATAGCCTAACACAATCTGGTAGTAAAAAAAATTGCCGCCTCCTACTCCACCCGGCACACTCACAAACGTAACGCCAGATAAGGAAGTACCAATCATGCCAAACGCTACCAGCATCCAGTTGCTACTCTTATTACCAATGAAAAAAGAGTCATTATTTGAATTACGAGAGGTATACCAGGCTACACCCAATAACACCACAAAATAACCGATAACAAAAGTGAACAAAATTGTAGGGCTCATAGTAAATTGTTTCTGGTATAGCAGGCTTAGGCAAGCACAACTTAATATAAATGTGAATTATTGAATTTTGAAGATAACCAAAATTGCTATCCCTTTGCTGCAAATTTATAGGAATCATGGCTATACAATCACTTGCCGTTTTCTGCGGCTCTAAGAATGGAAATAATAAATTATTTATACAACATGCTGAACAACTTGGAAAGCTGATGGCTGAAAATGGAGTAAAACTTATTTATGGCGGCGGCAGTGCGGGGCTGATGGGAAGTATTGCAGATAGTGTTATGAAATACGATGGAAATGTAACCGGAATTATTCCCCGCCTGCTAATAGAATGGGAAGTACAGCATCGTGGAATTACAGAGTTAATTATTTGCGATGATATGCATATTCGCAAAAGAACCATCTACAGCCTTTGTGAGGCGGCGCTGATTTTGCCCGGAGGTTTTGGCACTTTAGATGAATTGTTTGAAATTTTGACCTGGAACCAACTCACCATTCATGATAAACAAATATTTATACTGAACTCTGGTGGCTTTTACAATCATTTGCTACAACATATACAGCATATGCGGCAGGAAAATTTCCTGTATGAAGAGGCAGAAAAAAAGATCATCGTACTCGATGATCCTTCAGCATTAAAAAAATATTTTGTTTAGTTATCATTCTTTTTCCCACGGCCGAGATAAAAAATAAAGCCAGTACGAAAAACAGGCAACACTCTTCCGAGTTGGTCACGGTAGGGTGAATACTCATCATTTAATGCATCAATCATAATACTGGTATAAAACTGCGATTCACCGATCATTCTATTGCCATAGCCAGCACCAACTAAAAGACTTGATGCTGTATGATTTTCTTTGTACGTAACTGTTCCACCTACCTTCTCTGAGAGCCTGATACTATTAAATTCATATTGCCCGCCTAAAAAAATCATGCGAGCCGGCCATATTCTAACAAAAGGCCCTCCGCCAATAGCCATATAACGAAGAGAAGCGTCAACGTTCTGATACCGCTGTGTAACATAATTGAAATTGGTTGATATACCTGCATCTATGAATTTATTAATGCTATACCCAATTTCCGGATTTAGCCCTATGATAAATCCATTAGAAAAACCCAGGTTTAGGCTGGTGCCAATGAATAAATGGTCTTTTTTCCAGCCCCCTTTTTCCTCCTCTTCTTCCTCCTGCGCATTTAAACCACCAATTACAACTGTAGATAACATCAACGATAAAATAAGTTTCTTCATAATCATGGGTATTTATGTAGTTAAATCAAAAATCTTTCCGGGATTTAAAATATTATTAGGATCGAAAGCCTTTTTTATTTCCCGCATCAATCTGAAATTAGCTTCTCTGAAAACAATATCCATGTACGGCTTTTGAATAAGTCCTATTCCATGCTCCCCACTAATAGTACCACCTAAGTTTTTCACTATGGTAAATAATTCCCGCAATGCAATTGTCATTGCCTCATTACCATGGCTGTTTGGCACTCCTTCTTTTCTAATTCGTATATGTAAATTACCATCACCAGCATGACCGTAGCAAACCACTTCAAAATCGAATTTCTTTCCCAGGTCTTTTACCCCTCTTATTAATGCTGGTAATTCTGCTCTTGGCACTACCGTATCTTCTTCAATAGTATAGCCAATTAATTTTACCGCTTCGGCTACTCTTCTCCGCAGTTTCCACAATTCTGCTTTCTGCTGCGCATCATCTGCAAAATAAATTTCTCCGATGTCATACTGTGTTAAGAGGTTGCCAATTGCTTCCATTTCTCCCATCAATACATCCATATTATTGCCATCTACTTCAATAATAAGATGCGCCGCCGTATCATCGGTAACTTCTATAGCAGAGCCAACAAATTTGCTGACAATTCTTAACGAATCAATCTCCATTAATTCCATCGCACTGGGTACAAACCCTGCTCTGAAAATTGCACTCACCGCTTCACCTGCCTGCTCCAAATTGCGAAATGGAACCAACATTAATACATCATATTCAGGAAGTGGAATTAATCGCAATACAATTTTTGTAACAACACCTAATGTTCCCTCGCTACCAACCAGTAACTGCGTAAGATTATAACCGGTTGAATTTTTTAATACGTTACTACCTGTCCAGATAATTTCTCCGGTGGGTAAAACAACTTCCAGGTTTAGCACATAATCTTTTACTACACCGTATTTCACCGCCTTAGGTCCACCACTATTTTCGGCAATATTGCCCCCAATAAAACAAGAGCCTCTGCTGCTTGGATCTGGAGGGTAGAATAATTTTTTCTCCTTCACTGCATTTTGCAATACTTCTGTTATCACTCCGGGCTCAGTTGTTACCTGCAGGTTACGTTCATCAATTTCAAGAATGGTATTCATTCTTTCTGTTGATAATAATACACCGCCTAAGTGTGGTAAAGCTCCTCCACTTAATCCTGTGCCTGCACCACGAGGGGTAACAGGTATTTTTTCTTTATTACAAATTTTCAGGATAGCACTTATTTCTTCAGCCGTTCGTGGTTTTAAAACCACTTCCGGCAGGTAATGCAGGTTCTCCGTTTCATCATGCGCATAGTTGTTCAGTGATTCTTCATCAACAAAAACAAATTGCTCTCCTACAATTTTTCTAAAGGCTTCAACATGCTGTGCGGTAAGTGTGGCAGTGGTTGCTGTTTCCATGAACTGTTTTTAAACAATCAATAAAGTCAGCAAAAATCGGAATAATAAAGAATATCTAAAAAAGAAACAGTTAGTAGGCTTTAAAAGACGGACACATGGACTCTCTGCGATTGCCATTATACCTGTCAACGACACCCTGTTTAATTAGTGAAAACTCAAATGCGCCACGGGTATTATTAAAGTTTTTTAATGTAGAAATGGTAGCGTCGTATGTAAATGTAAAGGTCAAGTCTTTATAACCCAATCCGAGCATAGGAATAGCAGCATCCTTATGCCTGTAATATACCCCGGCTATTAAAATCTTCTCCCCATCCCCAGTCAGGTTATATTGCGCATTTACCCCTCCTACTATTTCGTACGATTTGGCTTGCATAGAGAAGTACACATTAGGATTTACAATAACCCTGTCGTTGAGCATAAAACTGCCATTCACAAATGCATTATAGCGAACTGCAATGCGGTTGTCTATGCCTGACTCCTCATTAAAAAAAGATTCCCTCGGTCGGTTAATGTGCATTGCCGAAACACCTGCGTTCAGGTAAACATCGTTGGTAGGAAAATAAGCATAGTTCATCCCCACCTGCATGTCCAGGTAGTTTATATTATTTGCGTCAAGCTTCGGAGCTACGGTGGTTTGGTGCACATCAAAAAATCTTCCGTTCCACTGGCTTGGGAAAGTAAGGTTTGCTGTATTGATATTTTTATTGGCCCATCCCGTATTGAAACCAAGACTAACGAGACTACCAGCATTTATCATTTGGTGATAAGCAACTGAACCGTAAATTTTAGTGGAAGTAAGTGTTCCGGTTCCTGCCACATCTCTTAGTATTACACCACCCAATCCTAACCAACCGGTATTATCTCTGTTCTGCATTACCTGCACATCACCAAAAGCACTCATTGTTTTATAAGGAAAAGCTGTAATTGATGCCCATTGATTGCGATAATTCATTCCAAGCCTGTAATCTCCATCCGGAATAAAACCTGTATTGGCAGGATTGGTCAACAATGGCGAATTCATGAATTGAGAAAAATGGAGATCCTGTGCCATGGCACAAGGAACAAGAAACATGCTGCCAGCAAGCAATACAATTATGTGTTTTATTCTCTTCATCACTTTTCTCCTTTTAACTCTTATCTTATTAACGTTATATCTCCCTTCTTGGTTGTCTTAACGCCATCAAAAAATTCCACACTTAATGTGTAGGCATAAACATCCAATGGCTGAAGAACTCCTTTTACTTTCCCATCCCATCCACGGAAGCGGTCATTGGTTTCAAATACTTTTTGTCCCCACCGGTTCCAGATAATGAATTGCATTCGGGCAATACCAAAGCCTCTTACCAATACCACACTATTTATATCGCCACTTTGTGGTGTAAATGCATTGGGCACATCCACCAGCGGTACAATAATAGCGGTTACAGGTCTGCAGATTGTGCTTTCACATCCTGCTGCATTATATGCTGTGAGGCAAGCATTGAAAGTTCCTGTTGCATTATACTGGTGAGAAACTGGTGCTCTTGAAGTTGTAATTAATGAATCACCATCTCCAAAAACCCATTTAAAACGAATGGCATCGGCAGATGAGAGATTGGAAAAAGTAGTTGGTGTATTTTCCTGTGCCGGAATTGGAGCAAAGCTAAAATCAGGCACTGGTGCATCAAATGTTTGTATGGTAAACCGGGCCGTATCTGAACCATTACAAGTATTAGGATTGTAAGCTATCAGCACTACATTATAAGTTCCTACTGCGGTATAAGTATGTGTTGGTTCAAATGCGGTTGAAGTAGTTCCGTCACCAAAATCCCATAGCCATGTTTCTCCGGCAAGAGAAGTATTATCAAATTGTGCTGTATATGGAATACACCCCGTAGCAGGTGTGGTAAAGCTGGCTCTTACATTCTCTGCAACATCTAATAGTATTTCTATAGAATCAGGATTGTTACAATACGTTGTATCTTTTAAAATCAGTTTAACAGTATAGGTTCCGGGGCCGGGGAATGTATGTTGAATAGGAAGCATTCCTCTAACCACTCTCGGACTACCATCACCAAAATCCCAAACAAAAGAGGTGTCTCTAAATGGTGCGGTAATATCTGTAGTTGATAAATTAGTAAACTCGTAATTGAATCCTGTACACGGGGGTAATTTTATATTGCTAAATGCAAGATTAGCTTGCAGATCGCCAACACGAATATTTAAGAACGATGAATCCCTGATATTACATGTAGTGGGGTCAATAGCAACAAGCATTACACGATAAGTACCTACTACAGTATATGTGTGTGAGGCAGAAGGAACTGTTGTAGTAAGATCAGGCGGATTACCCGGAGAATAATTAAAATACCACTCGTAACTCTGCCCGTTAGCAACCGTATCAATAAAGTCAACAGTTAAGGGCAAGCACCCAGCAGTATCTCTTGGTGCTCCACCAATTGCAGATTGAACACCAGCCTCTACGCCTGCTAAATTCATTTCTATTTTTAGCATGGTGAGATTACAATTAGGCGTATTATTAACGGTACCCCATGCTCCGGTTGTTACAGGATAGGGTAATGCAGGGCCGCTCAATTTACAATTACCACAAATGGCCTGATAAATTCTTCCCTGGCTATCAAACCTGCTGGTGCCACCATCCACATGGTCAACACCGCCTTGCGCCACAGAATTATTTTCGCCAAAAAAACTTCCGAAAAGTTGTTCTGTAGCATCTCTTTTCAACACAAAAAAATAAAAATCTTTTCCATCTGTGGCACTCTTAAAAGCATCTGGAGTAACCGGCAAACCTGTTGTTCCGGCACTTCGAAATTGAGTGTTATTAGAAAAAAAGCCGCCCCAACCCGATATGTACACATTCTCACAACGATCCACCAAAAATGCAATCGGCGAAATATTAGGAATTATTGAATTAGTGCCAAAAACTGTAGAATAAACATATGCTGAAAGATCAGGCTGAAACTTTACAATAAATTGTTTGCCGGTAGCACTACCATATGTAGGTGTACCCGGGGTTATCTCCCAATTACCTGTGGTTTGACCCATTATATAAGGGAACCCTCTATTATCAAACTGAACACCGAAAATCTGGTCCACACCGTTTGTTCCTACATAAGTTGTTCGGGTGATGGCAGTTCCATTATTATTAATAACTGATATAAACCCATCAATTCCTCCGTGATTATTGGGGCCTTTTGTGCCTGCTTTGTTTCCCGGAAAATTTGTACTCTCAGTACCGCCGGCTACATAGATATTACCAGCAGGGTCCAGAGATAAAACATAGGCTGCATCATTGGCCGAACCTCCCAAATAGCTTGCAAATAAAAGAGTGCTTATATTGGAATTGAATTTTAGCACTACTCCATCCTGGTTACCTCCACCAAAAGCTGGTTGAAAAAAACCAGCAGTTCCCGGAAAATTGCCTGACTGCGTTGACGATGCTACATATACATTTCCGGCACCGTCTAATATTACTTCACTTCTTCCATCATCACCATAATTTCTTTGAAGTGATTGTTCACCCCGTGATGTAGATATGTTTACCCCATCATCACCACTGCCTCCAATTTTTTTAGACCCGATGATTGCGGTGCCGGTAGCGTTTAATTTTGTAACTACTATATCGTAACCTGTGCCCCCAAGTGTACCGTTAGCAGTAACTGGATAATTGCCAGAGTTAGTACGTCCTGCTATTACAAGGTTTCCCTGATTATCTACAATAAGGCTATGGGGCTGCTCATTTCCTGATCCCCCTAAATATGTTGCATAAATTCGGTTTGTTCCGTTAGGATTCAGTTTTATTATTCCCATGTCACTTCCCTGGTTAGTAGCCCCACCTTGAAATGTAGTCTGAAAAGCTCCGGGAGAAACGGGCCAGGTGCCGCCTGTAAAAACAATACCTCCCGCAAACATACTTCCATCCGGACCGTATGTAGCGGTAAAACCCCAGTTATCTGCATTACCTCCTGCAAAAGAGCAAAAGGTTACGGTGGGGTCTATTACTAATGTTTCAGATGGATTGTAATTATCAACAACAAATCTTACAATATTATCTTTTACCACATACTTACAACGAATCTCTTTTTTGCCATAGATATCAGCCTGGTAGGTGTAAGGAGCAGACTCTTTCAACTCACCCACTGATGTCTCCATTACAAGCTGTTTGTTTTTTACCAGCAACCTGTCAGTGCCATCATACTTCATAGCAATTTTTGAAACATCTCCACCTGGCCTTACAATAATATCGTACTTCAAAAAATTGTTATCAGTATAATAGCGTACATCAATATTTGGATAAACATCTTTTAAAGTTATAACCTGGTAAAGCCGGCACTCGCTACCCCATTTGGAGGGATCATTTCCTATAAAATAATTATTGTAGGTGGACACTGCTTTCTCAGGTACCGTTTTAACAGATGTGCTTGCACCAATAAAATCAACATGATAAGCATGTGAGCGAAGTGTAATTTTATCGTTGGTAGTTACCGCACTCCCATCGGGTTTTTGACCATGCAAAAAAGTAGCAAGGTTTGCAAAGTCAACGGGGTTGTGTTGTAAAACAGTAAATCCATTTTCACGAATAAAGAAAGCTCCGTTACTTACATCGCCTTTATATTGGACACGGCTATCCCACTGCCCCTTATTTTCTATAAACTCAATATTGTTATAGCCCTGTGCCAGTGAGGCTAAGGCAGGGGTACAAAATGCGGCTAAAATCAGGAATCGTTTCAGGGTCAAATTGTTTTATATTAAAGTAACCAAATTTTACGAGAAATAGATTGAAAACTTGTGTTAAGAATGACTGTTTATAGAATATTTTCCCGTTTAAGTAAATAACATCTTCACAATTCGTAAAATTTCTCTTTAAGAAATTTTACTCCATAGAACAGCTCCTTTTTGCTGCTGCAGGAAGTTCTTTAGCAGCAAATTTTCTGCCGAAAGCAGGTCCGGATCATCTTCAAGCAGCTTTGCAGCCATATTACCTGCTACTTCAAGTAAAGAACGGTCTTGGACTATGCTCGCCAGTTTAAAGTTTAATGCACCACTTTGCCTTGTACCATCAATTTCACCAGGGCCGCGGAGTTCTAAGTCTTTCTCTGCAATTACAAACCCGTTCGTAGTAGAGGTCATAATTTTTATTCTTTCACGGGCATCATTTCCTAATTTAGAACTCGTTAGCAATACACAATAACTTTTGTCTGCCCCCCTGCCTACCCTGCCTCT
>LNFJ01000158.1 GCA_001464625.1 Bacteroidia bacterium Ga0077558
CCATTTAAATTCTTTAATTCTATTGAGATGTTTTAACTCATTATGATAAACAATCATATCCAGGATAGCTGTTGGTTGAAATAGACTAGCCTTGCCTGTACCTTTTTTTGTGGATGCCCGTACTCCATTTACCAAATAAGATTGCACACCAAATAATTCTGTAAAAATGGTAACGATGACACTCGTTTCACCATACTTTACTGTTCGTAGTACTATACCTTTAGTTTTATGGAGTTTATCCGGCATTGGTTCCCAAAAGTATCACAAACAAGGAATAGCCCATTGGGCATTTTTGCCTTTCTTTGCATAATTTCTTATACGAATCGCTTATGTGGCAAAGTCTTGGTCGTTTTATCCTGAAATATCGTTTACCCCTTTTACTTCTTTTGGTAGCACTTACTGGTTTTATGGCTTACCAGGCCAGCAAAGTGCAGTTAAGTTATGATTTTGCCCGGGCAATTCCGATAAACAATCCTAAATACAAAGACTACCAGGAATTCAGAAAAAAATTTGGTGAAGATGGGAATCTTCTTGTCATCGGTATTCAAACAGATCAATTTTTTACAGAGAAAATCTTTAATTCTTATACATCGCTACAGCGTAGCTTAAAAAAAGTAAATGGTGTAGATGATCTTATTTCAGTACCAACAGCCGTTAATTTAGTAAAGGATACTGCAACTGAAAAACTAAAAGCTGATACCATCTTCGTTGACAGAAATCTTACACAAGCTGAAATTGATAGTGCGGCTTCAACATTCTTAAATCTTCCCTTTTATAAAGGTCTTTTGTACAATCCATCTACCAATGCATGGTTAATGGGTGTACGCATCAACAAAGATCTGATGGCTTCTAAAAGCAGGATTGAAGTAGTAAATACAATTAGTAAACTGGCTGATGAATTTGGTGCAGCAAATAATCTTACTGTTTATAAAAGTGGCTTACCTCATATCCGCACTGAGTTATCTGTACGAATTACCAACGAGATGCGATTCTTTATCGCTGCATCGCTTATTCTATCTGCCATTCATTAGCTGTAGTATTAATGGGTGTGATTTGGAGTTTTGCAACTATACAAATGCTGGGATATAAGATCAGTATCCTTAATGCCCTTATCCCACCATTGATTGTGGTAATTGGTATTCCTAATTGCATTTATTTCCTCAATAAATACCATACTACTTACGGTGAAGTAGATGATGATGCTACTAATCCAGCAGGCCGAAAAAAACATGCATTGATAACAATGGTGCAGAAAATGGGAGTGGTAACATTGTTTTGCAATTTGGCTGCTGCTATTGGTTTTGCTGTATTTGCATTAACACAAAGCCAGATATTAAAAGAGTTTGGTATTGTAGCTGGTATCAACATTATGTTGCTATTTTTTATTTCGTTGATATTTATTCCTGCTGTTTTAAGTTATTTACCGGCACCAAAAAAACGTCATACAAAATACATGCATAGCCCAAGATTGAATCGCTGGCTGGATCGACTGGAAAGATGGTCGCTAAACCATCGCAAACTTATCTATATTGTTACGGTTGGAATTGTTGCTGTTTCTATAGGAGGAATGTTTAAATTAAAATCGCTAGGCTATATAGTGGATGATTTGCCTAAAACAGATAAACTCTATACGGACTTACGTTTTTTTGAATCCAATTTTAAAGGGGTAATGCCGCTAGAAATTTTGGTTGATACAAAAAAGAAGTATGGTGTTTCCCGCAACCTTGGTAATCTTGAACGTATTGATTCACTCTCTCAGTTTATAGCTTCCATTCCTGGCATTGCCAAACCGTTAAGCATTACTGAAGGTTTGAAATTTGCCAAACAAGCTTTTTTTGATGGTTATCACAATACCTGAGTATGAAAGGTGATTCAGGTGGTGCAAAGAATTCGTTTGCAAAATTGATTTCCACTTTTATGGATAGTGATAGGCAGCAGGCCCGTATAAGTGTTAGCATGGCAGATGTAGGAAGTAAGCGTTTGCCTACGATCCTTGACAGCATTCAACAAAGAGCTGAATCTTTATTTAATAGAGATAGCATTGAAGCCTTGTCGGCTGATGCAGCAACAAAAAATGAACATAAAGATGATTCTTTATGGGGTAAACGAACACATAATATTCAACTAACCGGCACCAGTGTTACATTTTTAGAAGGCAGTCATTATATCATTAATGGATTAAAGGATAGTATTTTCTGGGCATTTCTGTTGATTGCTTTGTGCATGTTATATCTTTTTAAATCTGCCCGTATATTAATTTGCTCATTGATTCCCAATATTATTCCATTGGTTATAACTGCGGGTATTATGGGATGGGCAGGCATTGCATTAAAACCATCTACGGTACTGGTATTTAGTGTGGCACTAGGGATTGCCATTGATGTAACGATTCGCTTCCTGGTTAATTACAAACAAGAATTACCGGTTTGTGATTATGATATGAAGCGAACAGTTATTGAAACAATACACAGTACTGGTATCAGTATCATTTACACCTCGCTGGTATTAATAGCTGGGTTTATTATTTTCTGCTTTAGTGGATTTGATGGTACCAAAGCGTTAGGATGGTTAACATCTTTAACGCTGGTGACCGCAACATTCACCAATCTTGTATTGTTACCAGCGATTCTTATTTCATTCGTAAAGATGAAAAAAGAAAAGAAAAAATAAGTTGACTACAATTACTATTGTGGAAGTACTTGCTGCAATTTGCTTTCCAATTCCGGGCCTCTTAAGTTTTCAGCAATAATTTTTCCTTGCGGATCAACTAATACATTGTAAGGAATACCTTCGATCTTATACAAAGGAACTACGGGACTGCTCCAAAATTGCAAGTCACTCACTTGTGTCCAGGTAAGCTTATCCTTTTTAATTGCTTCCAACCAGTTGCCTTTTTGTCCGGGACGATCCAATGAAACACCAAGAATAGTAAAATTTTTATCCTTGAATTTATTAAATGCAGCAACTACGTTTGGATTTTCCTGCCTGCACGGACCACACCAGCTTGCCCAAAAATCAACTAACACATATTTTCCTTTAAATGAACTTAGTGCTATTTGCTTTCCATTTGGATCGGGTAAAGTAAACTCTGGTGCTTGTTGCCCTATCCAACCTTGTGATTTAACTGATTCCTCAGCCAATGAATTCTTTATTAATAAAACTCCCTGGTGATCTGGATATTTTACTGATAGTTCATTTACAATTTTAGTTACTTCTTCATTTGCAATTGGCTCTAATTTATAGCCCTGATTGTTGGCTGTACTCTGATAGTAGCCCAGTACAATCATCGTTAAAGCTGGGTTCTTAGATTTTGCAATTGCATCGTTAGCGAGGCTTTTTGTTTCTACACCTAACTGGGCTCTTTCTACTTGTAATGCAAGAAGAGTACTATCTGAAGCACCATTTTTTTGCAGGCTATCCGTCTTTATATCGTTTCTATAAATTGATTGCAGCTTATTGTTAAAGGCGTAAATAAATTCTTTCATTTGGCTACTGGCCTCAGAACCTTTCACTTCATAATTCTCTAGAAATTTGGGATTTTCTTTATTCAACGTAATATCTACAGTAATTTTTGATACATCATTAATAACATCAGCCAATGGCGAAGGATTATCATCTACTCGTAAGCTATAAATTCTTGCTTCCTGCATAGTAGTTTTCAAAATAAATTTTCCGTCTTTCCCAATCACTGCAGAATCAACAACCATACGTTGCATAGTGGCCATCGGCATTTCATCAAGATAAATCTTCTTGTAGGTATTATTAATAAGACTGCCTTTAACTTCAAATATTTTTCCGCTGGATTTGTCTTTGCAAGAAACTAATACCACTACTACTGTCAATATCAAAAATATTTTCTTCATTTTATCTTGTTTGCTGTTATGATTTTAATTTCTCTAATAATAATTCATTGGTCTTTTTAGGATCGGCTTTTCCTTTTGATTGTTTCATTACTTCACCCACAAATAAAGCCAACAATCCCTTTTTACCTTTTTTATATTCTACAACTTTATCAGCAAATTTCGCCAATACACTATCAATAACTGGTCCGATAGCCGACACATCTGACTCCTGCAACAAATTTTGCTCTGTAGCAATTTGTTCTGCACTCTGTGATGGATTAGTGATCATTTGTGGAAATATCTTACCCGACGCAATTGAAAAACTAACCTTACCACTATCCACCAATGCAATTAGAGAACTAAGTTGCTGTGCAGACAATGGAAAATCTTCTGGTTGTTTATTGTTTTCATTTAGCCATGTTTTAACTGGACCCGACATCCAGTTAGCGGCAGACTTATAATTAGTGGTATACTGAATCAGGTTTTCGAAATAATCAGCAAATGATCTTTCCTCTGTTAGTACAGCCGCATCATATTCTGAAAGCTGTAAACGGGTTGTATAATCTTTTATTCTTTGTTCGGGTAATGCAGGAATAGAGGTTCTGATCTTTTCTATGAACTCATCCTGCAGATGAAATGGCGTTAGATCTGGCTCCGCAAAGTATCTATAATCATCTGCATCTTCTTTATCACGGATAGCAAATGTGGTACTTGCATTTGCATCAAAACTTCTTGTTTGCTGGATTATTGTTCCTCTTTCTTCCAATATATCTATTAATCTTTTTGATTCTACTTCAATGGCTCTTTTTACATTGCGTACCGAGTTCAGATTTTTAACTTCCACTCTTATGCCCAATTTTGTTTCCCCTTTTATCCGAACAGAAATATTTGCATCGCATCGAAGACTACCTTCTTCCATATTGCCGTCACAAATTTCCAGGTAGCGTACCAACTTTCTTACTTCCGTTAAATAAGCAAATGCTTCTTCGCCGCTGCGCAAGTCAGGTTCACTTACAATTTCAATCAAAGGTGTACCTGCCCGGTTGTAATCAACACAGGTATTGTTCGCATCAACATCATGGATACTTTTTCCGGCATCTTCTTCCAAATGAATACGGGTAAGATGAATTTCTTTTTCCTGCCCGGCTATTTTAATTTTTACTGAGCCGTTTTTACATATAGGTGTGGTATGTTGCGATACCTGGTAGCCTTTCGGTAAATCTGGATAGAAATAATTTTTACGGGCAAAGTAATTATGCTTTTCGATTTCGCAGCCGCAGGCCAGTCCCATTTTTACAGCAAATTCGATTGCCTTTTTGTTTATTTTGGGGAGTGTGCCGGGATGGCCTAAAGTGATAGGGCTTACATTTGTGTTTGGTTCGGCACCAAATGCAATACTATCACCACAGAATAATTTGCTATGGGTAAGAAGCTGTGCATGCACTTCAAGTCCTACTACCACCTCGTATTTGCTATAATCTGCCATTATAAGTCGGCAAAAATAGCCCATTTAGCTTATCCTTAGTGGTGTATTCTGTTAAAGGCAAATGCCTCTGCATATAGCAAAGGCATTTGAACACACACAAGAGAAAGCTATTTACAGGTCGGCTGTTTTTATTTTCTTCGGCATTCTTACCTCTATATTTTGGGTTTTACCGCCACGGAGCAGTTTCACCATAATGGAGGTTTTTTCCTTGCTCTCTTTTATCATTTTTACCATTTCATCAGTAGAATTAATGGCCTTGCCATCTACTTCAGTAATTACATCATCATTTTTTACGCCTGCTTTAGCAGCATTGCTCTCTTCATCTACTTCAATTACTTTAACGCCTTTACCATCATCTGTATCCTGAACAGACAAACCTAATTTAGGTGAACCGCCAGACCAGCTCCAATTTTGGCCGAAAGGTGAGCCAACACGGGGAACCCCTTGTATTCTAGGCATTACGTTTTCAAGATTTAAACCTTCCATTTTAAAACCAGGTGCCGTTGACCCAAAAACAGAAACACCCTTCCATTTAGTTAATTCAGCGGTTGCCTTTTGCTCTTTTTTATCTCTTAAGTAAGTAACAGCTACTTTATCGCCTGGCTTATGCTCACGGATAGCTTTTGAAAGTTCATCCGGTGTAGTAATTTTCTTTTCGTCAATTTTTGTAATAATGTCCCCTTCTTTTAACCCAGTTTTTTCTGCTGCACTTTCTTTAGTAATGTCCGTTATTATTACACCTGCTTCAGATTCATCAGTAGTTACACCAAGCATTGCGTGATTGGCATTGGCGTTAAAAGAATAAGCATCTCCGTTTAGACTATATATATTAGCAAGAGCATCATAGTCTCTTAATCTAGTTGTCCTTACAGTAACATCACCATCTTTATACTCTTCAACAGGTTTACCATTCACCGTAACTTTATCGCCAACAATTTCTACAACTATCTTATCATCTTTTCCGGATTTGTTAGTGATAATAAACTGGCGAACCTCTTTCTTTTCTTTTACATTCTTGTCGCCCTTATCCCCCTTTTCACCTGGCTGTGCCAGCAGTGATGCCGGAGCCAGCAATGCAACCGCTACGATCAAAGCGGATAATCTAACCCATGTCTTTTTCATAAATTACTTTTTATTTTATTAACTACGTTAAGTTTCGTAGTTCAAATATAAGGACATTTTTCTGAATACGAAATGTTTCGGAAATGTTAAATGACTGTACTCCTCAAAAGGCTTTATTTTTGGATGAGCGGATTGAAAGCTTCGTAGGTTTTAGCTGGGTGGTCGTCTACTATTTCTTCCCGGCTGTATTGCATTCCGCACTTTTCCAATACCCGGATAGAAGCTATGTTTTGGGGCATAGCTCGACCCGTAATCTTATCAAGGCCAAGTTTTTCGAAGCCGTATTTTAAACAGGCAAAAGCTGCTTCTGTTGCGTATCCTTTGCCCCAGGAAGATTTCAAAAACCGATAGCCCAAATCCACTTCGTTTCGTTCGGGCCGGGTCTTTAAACCACACCACCCGATAAATTCCAGGTCAGGTTTTGTGAGTACTGCCCAGCGGCCATGATTATTTAATGCATATTGGGGTAAGATGGTTTGCTCCAGCACCTGCTTTGCATGATCCACATCTTTTATCGGGTCGCCGGTATAGCGAATCACCTCCGGATCCAAATTGAGTTTATATACCAACTCTCCGTCATCCATTGTGAAGGTTCTTAGCAATAATCTTTCTGTTTCAATTATAACATTCATGGTTACACTAAGTCAGTATTTTTACTAACCGGAAAGTGGTATTGTCTAGGATTTTAAAAAGCAGATTTTTGAACTCTTGTTACTTCAAAAACCTGGACTGTTTTTATGGACTACCTTATAGCTGGTATTATTGTTATCGTTTGCATCGTTGCCATTGTATTATCCCTTCGGGTATTGCAAGACTCCCGTAAACTAGGTCCTAAAAAAACAGACGAAGAGGAAGATTGAATCCTCTTTTATTCTTAATCTATAGTATTAGCTTCTTTACTGATTCAATTACTTGTTGCAGATTGCTTGCATCTTGCCCGCCTGCTGTAGCCAATGCTTTTTGACCACCGCCACCACCTTTTATCAATGGGGCTACTATTTCTTTAATAATTTTTCCAGCATCAAGGTTTTTAGCAGCTACCACTGTATCTGAAATACCAACAGCAACAAAAGGTTTACCCCCGATATTTACGCAAAGTACTGCAACATGATCCCGCAAATGATTTTTCAGATCGAAGCAGAGTTTCTTCAATGCATCGGCATTGCCTACTTCTATAATATCTCCAACGAAGTTTACACCGTTTATAATTTCATCTTTTTGTAACAGTTCATTACGGATACCTACTAACTGGCGGGCTTCCATTGAATCCAAATGCTTCTTCAAATCGCTATTCTCTGATTGCAGGTTTTCAATTGCTTTCTGTATATCCTTTGGATTTTTTAATAACTCGCCGAGGCTGTTAATGATAGCCAGTTTATCATTTATATATTCTTCTGCCTGCTTACCACAAACCGCCTCTACTCTACGAACACCAGCTGCTACCGCAGATTCGCTAGTTAGTTTAAAAAATCCTAATTCACCGGTTGCACCAACATGGGTGCCGCCGCACAGTTCAATTGAATAGTTAGGATCGATAATTACTACTCTTACCAAATCGCCATATTTTTCACCAAAGAGTGCCATTGCACCCAGCTTCATTGCTTCGTCTTTCGGCAACTGCTTAATAACAACCGGAATGTTCTCCCGGATCTTTTCATTTACGATTGCTTCTACTTTAGCAATTTCTTCATCGGTTACTTTGGAGAAATGAGAAAAATCGAAACGCAGATTTTCTTCACTCACCATAGAACCTTTTTGCGCTACATGATTACCCAGTACTTTTCTTAAAGCAGCATGCAATAAGTGAGTGGCAGAATGATGTAATTCTGTGTTCTTTCTTTTTGATGCATCCACTTTTGCCATTACTTCGCCGGAGAGATCTTCAGGAATTGATTCAGCAAAATGAATGATAAGATCATTATCCTTCTTAGTGTCGACTATGGTGAAAGGTGAATGGTCAATGGTCAATACGCCACGGTCGCCAACCTGTCCGCCGCTTTCGGCATAGAAAGGTGTTGCATCCAATACGATTTGATACAATTCTTTTCCTTTTGCTTTTACTTTTCTGTATTTCAGCACAGAAGCTTTTGCTTCTAAGGAATCGTAGCCGACAAATTTATTGGTGCCATCTTTTAATATAATCCAATCGCCGGCATCGATTGTACCTGCGGAACGGGAACGGTTTTTTTGTTGTTGCATTTCCACTTTAAATCCTTCTTCATCAACATTTAGTTTATTCTCGGATGCTATCAACTGTGTAAGATCGAAAGGAAAACCAAATGTATCGTACATTTCAAATGAATCTTTTGCAGAAATGTTTCCTTGCTTTATTAAATCATCTACTCTTTTTAAACCCTTGTCTAACGTTCTTAAAAATGCTTCCTCCTCTTCCTTTACCACTTTACTTACAAAATCCAATTGCTTATATAATTCCGGGAAAACATTTTCGAATTGCTTTGCCAACACAGGCACTAACTGTGTAAGCAATGGTTGCTTATAATCCAGGTAAGAATAATAATATCGAACGGCCCGGCGAAGAATGCGACGAATAACATAACCAGCTCCTGTATTAGAAGGTAACTGTCCGTCTGCAATGGTAAAACTGATAGCACGGATATGGTCTGCAATTACACGAAATGCAATGGCCTCTTTGCTATCTCCTCTATCATATATTTTACCTGTAATTTTTTCTGTCGATTCAATAGTTCCAGAGAAAATATCGGTATCATAATTCGATGTCTTTCCCTGTAATACCCGTACTAATCTTTCTAAACCCATTCCAGTATCTACATGAGTTGCGGGTAAAGGCTCGAGGCTGCCATCTTTTTTTCTATTAAACTGAATAAATACATTATTCCAGATTTCAATCACCTGCGGATGATCTTTATTTACCAGCAGATGACCCGGTATTTTGTTCCTTTCTTCATCGGTTCTGCAGTCCACATGTATTTCGCTGCAAGGGCCGCAAGGACCTGTGTCGCCCATTTCCC
>LNFJ01000159.1 GCA_001464625.1 Bacteroidia bacterium Ga0077558
TGCGGACTTAATAAACTAAGAGAATCTATTTGTAATTGATTTTGGAAAATAATAGGCAGAACCGCTTTGGCTTGCAATTTTATTTTATCCACTGCAAAGCGATAGGCAGTTCCGGTTGTTATCGTATCGGTGCTTATGAAAACAGCATTTTCAATTTCAATTTTTCTGCTGAAGTAACTAAAGCGAAGTTTCTTAATTTTTAATTTCAGTTTATTATTCGATTTGGACTCCACCAAGTCTTCAATCATACCCTTAGCATGGGCTTGAAACCAAAAATGAAACCCTGTCAGCAATATTATAAGTATGCCGAGGATAATACCTGTGATTTTGAGAAATTTTTTTCCAGAACGGGTTGCTGCCAAGGTGCGGAAAGAATTTAAGGTTGAATTTACTGAAATTCAACGGGCAATAAACCTGCCACACCACTTTATAAGGAGAACTCTCTCTTTTTAGGTTTAAAAAACAATAGTTGGGTAAATTTTTACCGATTAACTAACGTTTGAACCTGGAGATACTGCGTTTTCAGGTTTCAGCAATTGTAATTTTCCATCGCTGTCTTCCGCAGTCAATATCATCCCCTGGCTTTCTATTCCTTTCATTTTGCGGGGTGCAAGATTGGTGACCACTACCACTTGTTTACCCACCATTTCTTCGGGAGTATAATGCAATGCAATGCCAGAAACAATCGTTCTTTTTTCAGCACCCAAATCAACTTCCAACTTCAATAGCTTATCTGCTTTGGCAACTTTTTCGCAGGCAGTTACAGTCCCAGCCTTTAATTCAAGCTTTGCAAAATCATCATATACTATTTCAGGTTTCGGATTTGGTGTCTCGGCTTTTGGTGTTTCCATTTTAGTGTTTGTTTCGGGTTTAATAAGTCCGCTTTTCAGTTTTTCAATTTGTTCTGCTATTTCCGTGTCTTCAATTTTTCTAAACAGCAATTGTGGTTCCCTTAAACTATACCCTACACTCAGTAATTTTAATTTACCTGCATTTTCCCAATCAAGCATTTTGTCTACGACCTTCATCATGTGCAACATCTTCTTAGCCGTATTGGGTAAAAATGGATTAATTAGTACAGCAAGATTGGCACACAACTGCAAACAAATATGTAAGCTATTGTCAATTTGCTTTTGTGCGGCTGGATTCTCTGCTAGCTGCTTTGCTACAATCCAAGGCTCTTTTTTCTGCATATATTGATTGCCTTTTCTCGACAGATCAATTATTTGAAATAACGCATCTTTAAAATGATAGTATTCTATGGCCGATTGAACTTCTGCTTTTGTATTCTCAATTTCTGCGATCAAAAACTTGTCATTATCATCCAAAACATCTTCATGTAGTGTAGGAACTTTTCCGCCGCAGAGTTTATGCATTAATACAAAAGTTCTGTTCACATAATTACCGAATACAGACACCAACTCACTATTCACGGCATCCTGAAAACCCTTCCACATAAACTCGCTGTCTTTTGTTTCAGGAGCAATTTGTGTAAGGTAATAGCGAAGCATATCTACACATTGTCCGCCGCCATTTTCTTTCTTTACAAAGTCAGTAATGTAATCTCTCATTTCAAGCTTCCAGTTACGGCTGGTGCTCATCTTATCACCTTCAAGATTTAAAAATTCATTTGCCGGAACATTGTCTGGTAAAATATTTCCATGCAGTTTCAGCATGATGGGGAATATGATACAATGGAAAACAATATTGTCCTTACCGATAAAATGAACCAGCTTGGTGTCTTTATCTTCCCAATAAGGTTTCCAGTCCTTTTTATTATCTATTGCCCATTGTTTTGTTGCACTTATATAACCAATTGGCGCATCAAACCAAACATATAGGACTTTCCCATCCGCATCTTTCAACGGAACTTTCACTCCCCAATCCAGATCTCTTGTTACGGCTCTCGATTGCAAGCCACCATCTATCCAACCTTTGCACTGTCCGGAAACAGTTACTCTCCAATCATCTTTATGTTCTTCCAGTATCCATTCCCGTAAAAACTGTTCATGTTTTCCTAACGGCAAATACCAATGCGTAGTTTTTTTCTTTATCGGCGTAGCCCCACTTAAAGTACTTACCGGGTTTATCAGCTCATCCGGACTTAATGTAGTACCGCAGTTCTCACATTGGTCACCAAAAGCCCTATCACTACCACAATTTGGACAAGTGCCTTTAATGTAACGGTCTGCCAAAAATGTTTTAGTGCTTTCATCGAAAAACTGCTCGGTTTCCTTCGTTTCTAACTCGCCTGCATCATTCAGTTTGGTAAAAAACTCCTGCGCTGTTTCATGGTGCAAAGGAGAACTGGTGCGATGATAAATATCGAAGCTGATATCCAGGTCGTCAAAATCTTCTTTCATTGCCTGGTGATACTTATCAATGATTGTTTGGGGCGTAGTTCCCTCCTTCATCGCCTGGATAGGAATGGCGGTTCCATGTTCATCACTGCCACATACAAACACCACATCTCTTTTTTGTGCCCGCAGGTAACGGGCATAAATATCTGCAGGAATATAGGCACCAGCCAGGTGGCCAACATGTTTTAGTCCGTTGGCATAAGGAAGGGCAGAAGTAATCAAATATCTTTTTGGGTCAGTCATAATTTTTATTTTTCCAGCTGCAGTGCTACTAGCATCGTCCGTTGCGTCGCACACTTGTACTTCATATCGTTACTCAGCATTTTGCAGATAGTCTGTAAGTTTGCAAAAATACCGGAATAGCAGGCATTGCCCAAAATGAACGAATTGGAATAACTTTAGGGCTTACTGATTAACTATGATTAAAATACCTCCCTACCTGCAAAAAGGCGATACCATTGGAATAGTTTGCCCCGCTGGGTTTATGATGGAAGAAAAGGTACAAACCTGTGTTGATACATTACAGCAATGGGGCTACCTGGTAAAACTGGGCAAAACTGTTGGTGGCGATTCGACAACTTATTTTTCTGGCACCGATGAAGAAAGATTAAATGATTTTCAACTAATGTTGGATGATGATGAAGTAAAAGCAGTGTTGTGTGGAAGAGGCGGCTACGGTATGGGTCGGATAATTGATAAAATTGATTTCAAAAAATTCAAGAAACAACCTAAGTGGATCATTGGTTATAGTGATATAACTGTTCTTCATTCTCATTTATACAGTAACTATTACATTTCATCGCTGCATTCACCAATGGCAGGTGCATTTAATGATGAGGGGTATAAAAATGAATTTGTTCTTTCTTTAAAAAATGCATTGGAAGGAAAAAAAATAAAGTACAGCTGTACTCCCCATGAGTTTAATAAAAAGGGAGAAGCTGTGGGAGAATTAGTTGGAGGAAATCTTGCTTTACTTTCTCACCTGGTAGGGACAGATTCCGACTTAAAAACAAGAGGTCGAATTTTATTTATTGAAGATGTAGGGGAACAACTCTACAATATTGACCGCATGATGCACCAGCTAAAGCGAAGCGGTAAGTTGGCAAAACTGGCTGGTTTAATTGTTGGCGGTTTTACAGACAATCAAAATACAGAAAGACCATTTGGAAAAACCGCCTATGAAATTATTAATGAGCTTATCAATGAATATGACTATCCTGTTTGTTTCGATTTTCCGGTGAGCCATTCCGATAGAAACTATGCGCTGAAAGTGGGTGTTGGATATAAATTAAAGGTTACTAAAAGCAAAGTAACTCTGGAAGAATAGGTCTAATAATTGGAGGAAAGAATAAATCTACCGCCACCATTTATTTTGTAATAGCTCATATCGCCATATGATTTTTCGTTGACGATGATCTGATTGTCTTGAACAATCTGATAATCTTTATACAACCAGGAAGAAATATTGTAAAAAGATCTTTTGCGGGTTCCCGTTACTGCTACTTCCAGCGAAGAAATATAAGTGCCATCTTTTTTTGTGCTTACTAAATAAACTACCTGAACACTTGCCGTATCATCTCTTTGTTTTTGTTCTTGCACCAATAATAAATCAAAATTTGAATGAGATGTGATTTTTCCAGTAAGGCAGTAACTGCGGTTCTTTAATCTATTATTACTACCGGAAGGCAGTAAACGGGAAAACCATTTTTTTACTGAATTGGTATCAAGCAATTTCATCTCTCCTTGACCTGCATTTATTTGAACACTATCTGTTAACCGGAGTTCAGATACTGATTGCAAAAGATTGGTATAAGTTGTACTATCCTGGCTTTTAGCGAACAAACAGGAAAAAGTGAAACATAAAAGGATAAGGTGTTTCATCTATTAAAGGTAGATCACACTGCAACTGAAGTCAATACCCCAAATGTGGTATATTTCTCTACTAACGAAGTAGAGAATCCAGCTTCTGTTTGTATAAAGGAAACTCACTCAGGTTGTTATGTTTTACCATTTAGCCTGTTTGAACGGAATTACCGCATCTTTTGTACCATGGAAAATACTGATAGGAGCTTTGATATATTTAAAATGCTCAAAAGTAGGTAATGAATATTTCGACATTGGCATTACAGGATACATAAAGAAATAGTGTTTTGCCAACGCATCCATACTATAATAAGGAGTTTCAAGAATCAGTTTTTTACAATCTCTTATAGAGGCTAATTGTGCAGCAATGCCGGTACCTAATGATTTGCCATAAATAATTATATGCTCGGCAGATACTTTGCTGAGTGCCATTTTATAAAACGTCAGTGCATCCTCATATAAAACCTGCTCGGTTCTTTTGCCTGTTGATTTTCCATAACCCGGATAATCGATCATCCATACCTCATATCCTTTGCTGGTAAAATCAGGTGCATACTTTGCGTAGCGGCTTATATTGGCACGGTTGCCATGAAAATAAAGTACAATGCCTTTGCTAATAGAATGTTATTGGAATATTTATTTCTTTAAAGGGGATATCAAACTGGTACTGGTAATCAGCCGGTAACTTTTTCGGATGAAAAATAAACTTCTCTTGCAAAAAATATAAAGCAGTACCTATCATAATATAAACGAATGCTGTGATCCGGAACCATTTCCAGTATTTCTTTAATCTTGCCTTATTCATGAGGCGCAAAGATGGAAATAAAAAAGGACATGCAGTACATGTCCTTGCTCAAGGCGTATAATTTAATTTAGAATCGGTTGAAGTAGTTTGCAATTCTATACCGGGCATCGTTACCAATTTGTTCCAACAGAATTCGCATAATTTCACTTTCTGGTGGTGCAAATTCCTGTCTGCGGTTTACCAATTGCTTCTCTGTTTCACTTAGAGCTCTTGAATCACCGGTATACGTTGCAAATTCAGTTGTCCAGCTATGGTTACCAGAAAAATTGTCGCTCCACAACCAACGACCATCTGCACCCCTTACTCTCACTTGTAACATTGCATTTGAGCTCATTGTTCTGCGGGTAGTAATTATATCAGCATAAACTTTTGCATATTCTCTTACTACTGAGTCAGGCTTATACACCGTTTCTTTTACCACAATTTCTTTCATAACTCTTCTGTTACTACGGTTATCATAATGACGGCCAATGTTTACATTCGCCAGTTGCATATCAACTTCCTGGTCTACTCTTATATTCTGACTACGGGCATCCCAACCAGCATAAAATTTTACAAACTCGTTGCCACTGTTATATTGAAGGTCTCTTATCAACTGGTCGTCAAAATTATTACCACCAATACTATACGAACTGTACACATAACCGCCATATTGCTGCATAGGAAGAATAACCACATTTGTTACTGCATAGTCGTATGCTTCGTCCATTTTTACAATGATATCTCTATGGCCGGGTTTAAATTTTAGGGCCGCCTGAAATTCACGGTAGGCGTTGCGATAACTTTGTTTGTCGTAACGGTTCATAAAGGTTAATCCTCTATCATAGCGGATATCACCAGCTTTTTCTGCATAGGTTACTAAGTATGAAGAGTAGTTAACTGGATTTACAATATTAAATACTGAAGGCACTCTGTAAATCGCATCATACAACCGTTGCAGGGAGATATATTCGTTGTACATCCATTCCCATTTTAATTCATTGTTGCTTTCTGCATTGGTACGTATGCGGTCTTCATGGTCATTAACAGCATAGCTGTAAGCATTTTGAAGAATATCTAATAACTTAGCATCAGCTGGATCTTTTTGCAGTTTTTTTGCAGCTAATTCAACTGCTTCGTCGTAATTGCCTTTCTCATATAGTTTACTAGCTGTTTTACAAGAAAACACAACCAAACCTAAAAGGGCAATAAAAGAAAAAGTGTAGAGTTTTGATTTCATAAATACCTCCATTTTAGTGTTGGACGTTCAAAGAATAGTCCATATTACACCAGGAAGTATCAATTATGCAATCCTTAACAATTGGGGGAAATATTATTCGAATTTGAGAATATCCCGTATGAAATTATGGTACTCATCAAAAGATGGGAGATTATTATGGCCGCCGCCGTGTATGCGAATTAGCGTAATTGTACGAGGGTTTATTTTTTGCAATGCCTCGCTATGCCGGATCGGGATCAACATGTCTTTGGTTCCATGAATGATATAGGTGTGGCATTTTACTTTTGGCAACCAAAGATCAGTTCGCAAATGAAAACGTAAAACTATTCGAACGGGAAGCATAGGAAGAAATCGTTCAATGACCCGTAAAAAATTGAAGTAAGGGGCATCCAATATTAAATAGCGGGGACTATTATCCGAAGCTAATTTAGTGGCAAAGCCGCTGCCCATGCTTCGGCCATAAACGATGAGATGATTTTCAGAGTATTCCTCCTTGAGTTTTTCATAAATGAATTGCATGTCACTCAACATGTCTTTCTCACTTCTTTTGCCGGTGCTTTTTCCAAAGCCACGATAGTCCACTAAAATAACATCGTAGTCGAAGCGATAAAAATCTTTAGCATACCTGGCCCATCCTTTTATACTTCTAGTGTTGCCATGAAAATAAAGAATCAATCCTTTGGGTTTCTCCCGGTGAAAATGAAGTGCATTGATGCGAACACCTGGTTCAATATCAAAAAAATATTCACGGAAAGGAACATCATATTTAAAAGCAAAATCCTGCTTCAATTTTTCAGGCTTAAAGATGAGCCTTTCTTGTATAAAATAAGCAATGATGGAAAGTGCAGCAATGCCAGCAATGATATACCAGATAAATGGAGGCAAAGCAGTTTTTGGTTTATGGTCTTTAGATTATGGTTGCCCGAACAAAGTTTTGTTATACAAAATTGCTGAGCTACTAGTCGAATCTAAGAAACTACAAACAATTAACAAAACTGTTTATTCCTCTACTCTTTTCAGCTTCAAAGTAGTAACGGGTGCTACTATCAGTGGAAATTTCTCTACGGTAACGTTGGCAAGGTCAAGCCCAAATCCTTTTTCTTCGGATAGACTATGTTCTTTCAGCCAGAAATGGAATTTCATAACTATTCGTTCAAAGAACGGTAATTCATTGTCCTGGCTCAGGTATTTCTCCATGACCATAAATTGAAAATCGCCTACGGTGTTGCTGCTGGCCAGACTTTCGTAACGGCTGATGATATTTACTTCCTTATTAGCAACTAAATCTTCCACTACTTTACGAAACATTAAATTGATACGAGGTTCCATTCTAAAACCTAACCGGAAATCAACCCGGATAATATCATTCGGAATAATATGCTCCACTTTATACTCACAGGTATAAGGATCATCCACTGTATCAACATGCACAAACCAATATATATCGGCCCGTTTGGGTTTTTTATTCAGGATAGAATAAATGATCTTATGCTCTATCTCTTTCGGGTTATTGGCACTGGTTAAGTAAACAAGGTGAGTGGCATACTTAGGTACGGATTTATCGTTACTCAGCTCCTGTATTTTAGGCACATAATGCTCCATCCGCACAAATTCCACGTAGCGATTTTTGATTTTTCTGGCCCTGTACCAGATATACATTACGGCAAACATCAAAAAGCCGATGATTAAAGTAATATAGCCACCATGTGTAAACTTTACCATTAAAGCGACGAGGTAACCTATTTCTACCGAAATGTAAATGCCTAGGAATATATAAATCCATAAGGATTTAATCCGGTGAAGGACAAGATAGTTGGCAAATAAAATAGTCGTCATCAGCATGGTTACGATAATTGCTAAACCATAAGCAGCTTCCATATTCGACGACTTACGGAAATAAAGCACTACGCCTACACAACCCAGAAACATTAGAAAATTAATAGCCGGTATAAAAAGTTGCCCTTTTGCTTCCGATGGGTACCGAATTTTTACTTTTGGCCACAAGTTTAATCGCATGGCTTCACTTATAAGCGTATAAGCACCTGAAACCATTGCCTGGCTGGCAATAATGGCGGCAGAGGTTGCAATAATCACCCCGGGAATTATAAACCATTGCGGCATCAAATCGTAAAAGGCATTAATACTAAGCGATTTTTTTACTTCATCAGTAATATGCAGTCCATTGCGGTGAGCAAGTAAGTTAGCACCCTGGCCGAAATAGTGTATCAGTAAACAGATTTTTACGTAAATCCATGAGGATCGGATATTGCTTTTTCCGCAATGGCCTAAGTCGCTGTATAATGCTTCGGCACCCGTAGTACAAAGAAAAACGGCACCCAAAAGCCAAAAACCTTCCGGGTAGTTTTTAAGAAAATTAATTGCGTAGTATGGGCTAATAGCCTTAAAAATGGAAAGATCATCGAATACATGTATGATGCCCAGTAACAACAGCATGGTAAACCAAATAAACATGATCGGCCCAAAAAGTTTACCAATAGAGGCAGTTCCAAACTGCTGCATGAAGAAAAACAAAGCAAGAATACTTAATACAATTATAACTACTGCATCACTACCATCTTCAATACCCAGAGACGGTAATTGTTTTAACCCTTCTATTGCTGATGTAATGGATATAGGCGGTGTAATAATACCGTCTGCCAACAAAGCGGCTCCACCAATCATAGCAGGAATCACCAACCATTTTTTTCGCCGTCTCACCAATGCATACAATGCAAAGGTTCCTCCTTCACCCCGGTTATCGGCCCGTAAAATCAGAATTACATATTTAATGGTTGTTTGAAGAGTAAGTGTCCAAATAATGCAGGATAGGGTTCCAACGATAAGGTCTTCGCTAACTATTCTTCCCCCAATAATGGCGTTGAAAACATATAATGGTGAGGTTCCAATGTCTCCGTAAATTATTCCTAAGGCAATTAATAAACCTGCGGCTGTGACTTTGTTAGTCGGTATTTTCACTTTCTCTAGTTATGTTTTGTCACGGTACAGATTTTTTATTCTGCCATGTGTGGTGACAAAGGTATATGCAAAATTTAATTTTAAAGAACAAGTATCAAAACTTTACTATTCTTCCGGTTTTTGCGTCCATATATAACCAGGCAAATCAGCTTACGGATGTTTTAATGAGGCGTTCGTATGCAAAAGACATTAACATATCATCTCTAAAAAAGCAGGCTCGATTTTGGCTGGCAACCTGTAACTTTAATAAGCAAAAAATCAGATAATTATGTCAGGAATAAGATGGATTTTCTTGTTGTTCATGGTGGGTAGTGGGATTTCTGCGACTGCACAAAAAATTGTGTATTCTGAACCAGAAAAAGATGATACCCGTCG
>LNFJ01000160.1 GCA_001464625.1 Bacteroidia bacterium Ga0077558
CAAGATCAAAATGAATTAGATGATACGGCAAGCTCCCGTTTACAAAAGTTTATTGGCATGACCAATGCAGAGATTGATAAATTGGTTACCCAAAATGCAATTCTTATTGGAAATACTTCTGTAAATAAAGATGATTGGAACAGGTTAAAACAGGCATTGACTTTTTCAAACAGCACTTCTAAATTAATTGGCGATAAAGTATCATTAATTAATGAGTTGATAAATCGTAACACCGTAGTAAAGTTGGATCAGGATGTTTTATTTGGACCCGGGCAATACAATCTTTCGCCTTCTGTAGCCTACAATATTGGTAAAATTTTTGACCCCGTGGCAAAAGAGATTGACTATTTCGTAAAAAAATATCCCGACTTTCCGTTGTCGTTGGTGATCACAGCCAAGGGCTATGCTGATGCAACTACGATAGATGAAAGTTCTTTTTTGTATAAAAAATTAAGGCCAACTCTTATTATACCTGAATCGGCTATTGCCACCAACGAACAAATTAATACAGCACTGTCCAATGCAAGAGCAAAATCTGTAATAGACTTACTTAAAACATTTACGGTTGGCAAATCTGCTGATGGCAACAATATCAGAAACCTTTTATTTCTACATGAAGGGAAGGGGGAAAAATTTCCCAATCCTAAGATAACAGATTACAGTATCAATGACCCACGTCGGCGAATTGTCCTTTTATTCTGGAGTATTTTTCCTGACTAACTATTTACCTCCAAATACTTTTTTCAAAATATCGGAAGTACGGGCTAATGGATTGGCTCTTATATTAGCTTCTTCTTTTGCTACCTGGTCAAATAATGCATCTACAGCTTTGCCCACAACATAAGAAGTTAGATTAGGATCTGCTTTTTTGAAAGTTGTAGGGAGTTTGTTATAGCTATTAATTACATCCGAATAATATTTAGTAGCCTCGGTTTTATCCAATGATGATTTTACAGAAGGCGTAAATGCAGCAATCAATTGTTGCTTGGTTTTGTCTTTAAAATATTTCGTGGCTTCATCTTTATCCCCTTTAATAATATTCACCGCATCTTTCAGCGTCATCGCTTTAATGGCATCTACAAAAATGGGTTTTGCAAATCCCACTGCATCTTCTGCACCCCTGTTTATTGCCAATATGGCTTTATCAACCTGTGCCCCCATTCCAAGATTTCGCAATGTTTTTTCAGCCTTTAAAGCATCAGGAGGTAAGAGCATTTTATACAGCTCATTACCAAAAAACCCATCTTCTTTATTGAGATTTAAAACTGCATTTGTAACTCCTTGTGATAAAGCTTCTTTAATTCCCTGTCCAGCTTCACCTTCTGTAATACCTGAAGTTGATTTATTACCGCCTAATATTTTAGGCAAAGAAATTTGAGAATAAGAAGTAGTTACAGATAACAAGAGGCTTGCAACTAAAACAATAGAAAAAGTTTTCATAAACGAGATTTTAAAATCAGACACAAGATAGCACACTCTGTCAGCTACAAAAGTACTTGACAAGATTTTGACGTTATTTTATGCTATTCGTTGCGCTTAATGGGTGTTTATTTTACGCCGCCACCAAAAACCCTTCGTAATAACTCTGTTGTCCGGGCAGCAATGTTCTGACGGATATTTAATTCTTCTTTCGCCACCAGATCAAAAAGTGCATTAGTAGCCTTATTGGTTACAAAAGAAGCAAGATCTGGATTGATCTTTTTAAAGGTGGTTGGAAAATTATTATATGTGTTAATCACATCACCATAATATTTAGTAGCATCTACTTTATCTAACGATGTTTTTATAACCGGCATAAATGCAGCCGTCAACTTATCGGTTGTTTTTATTCTGAAAAAATGGGTAGCACTGGTATCACCATTTTTTACGAGTCCGATTGCATCACTTAGCGTCATACTTTTAATAGCATCAACAAAAATTGGTTTGGCATAACCAGCCGCATCCTCTGCACCACGGTTAATTGACAGGATAGCTTTATCCACCATTTTACCCATACCCAAATCTCTCAATGTGTTTACCACTTTTTGTGCATCTGGTGGCATCAAAATTTTATAAAATGCATCAGCAAAAAATCCATCTTCTTTATTCAACTTTAAAACCGCTTTTACCAGGCCCTGGCTCAACGCCTCTTTAATTCCTTCACCGGCCTCTGCTTCTGTTACACCGCCAACATTGGGAAGGTTAGATAACACATCACAACTACTCAACGCTATACTCAGAAATAAAACAGCTATAATTTTTTTCATACATAAATTTTTAAAAAATAAGAGACGGCTAAAAACAAGCCATTTTCAGGCCACCCTTCAAAATACAGTATGCAAAGTCGGGTTTTTGAAACACTTTTTAAAAGAAAGCTTACCAAACACATTGAGAATTCGGTTGCTTGTTAACTGCCAATCCCGCTAATTATCAGACTAAAAGCCCTGTTTTTCTCAAAAAAAGAGCCTCGGCTTTTTTATTTTTTCTTCGGTCGGCAACCAGTACCTTTGCCCGTGCTAAAATCAGCTTCGTTACCAGAAATTGATTGGAAATAGATGTTGAAAATAGAAAAGTAGTTGTGGCAAAGAATAATATATTTATCATACCGGTTTATTTCGGGGAATGCTGAAAAATATTATTTTAGCCCTTTAGAGGCCAGATAAAGGAGTTCCCGGAAAATCCAGACCAAAGAGTACGGCGCAGCAACCGAAAAGCGATATGAGTAGGCAAACCAAAAAATTACTGTTTATGAAAAAAATGATTTTTATTTCTTTCCTTTTTCTTTGCTGCTTCCAGCTGAGTGGCCTGGCTCAAAAATCAAGAGTGGGCTTTAGTTTAACTGGCGGCCTTGCAACTCAGCGGGGAACTGTAAATGGCGTAAAAGAAAAGGGATTATATACTCCGGGCTTTGGTGTTGGATTTTTTGTGGATGCCCCGATTAAAAACAGCAAATTCAGTTTTCAGCCAGCTATTCAATACATACAAAAAGGAAAAGTTCAACAAGAACTACTTGGCCAGTTACAGCCCAAAATCAGTGTTGAGCTTCGCTATGCAGAAATGCTATTTAATTTTATGTATAATACCGGTGGTAGTGCTGGTGGTTTTTTTATTGGCGCAGGCCCTACTCTTAGTTTTAATTTGCCCAGCAAACAAGTTACCGAAACAAGTGATGGTACAAAAACTGTTAGTGATTTAAGCTTTGGTAACGAAGTTGCTAATTCTTACAGAGGAATTGACTACGGTGCAAATTTAGTGATGGGCTATCGGTTAAAAGGCGGATTTTTTGTATCTGCAAATGGTACATTGGGTTTAAGAAATTTAATTCCTGCTAATTCTTTAGCAACAGGTGATATTAAAAACACCAATTTTGGAGTTAACTTTGGTTGGCTGATCAACAACAAATAATTTACTGATCTATTTATAAAAAGCCTCCATACTAATGGGGGCTTTTTTCGTCTTTGACTGCCACTGCCAAACCAGTACCTTTGCCTGCCCGAATGCACAATTAAAAAATTTGAGGTCAGGCGGGCAGCAATTTTGAAAAGTAATTGAAAACATGAGTACAACACATTTATCGGAGCAAGAACAACTACGCAGAGAAAAATTAGCCGAGCTGATAATGATGGGCATTGAACCTTATCCGGCACCATTATTTCCTGTTAACATCAATGCCGTAACTATAAAAGAAAATTTTACAGTAGAAACAAAAGAGCAGTTTTCAGATGTCTGTCTGGCAGGCCGCATTATGAGTGTACGGGATATGGGCAAGGCAAATTTTTGTGTGCTGCAAGATTCAACCGGCAGAATTCAATTGTATATCCGAAGAGATGATATATGCCCCGGTGAAGACAAAACATTATATGATATCGTTTGGAAAAAATTAATTGATATCGGCGATATTATTGGCATCCGTGGGTATGGTTTTATTACCAAAACAGGTGAAACATCTGTTCATGTAACAGAGTTAACCATTCTTAGTAAATCACTTCGGCCTTTGCCTATTGTAAAAGAGGCAGAAGGACAAACTTTTGATGCCGTTACCGATCCTGAATTTAAATACCGGCAGCGATATGCAGATCTAATTATCAATCCTGCCGTTAAAGAAACTTTCTTAAAAAGAACAAAGCTGATCAACTCCATTCGTGAGTTTTTAAATAACCACGGTGCAGTAGAAGTGGATACACCAGTTTTGCAAAGTATTCCGGGGGGTGCTGCTGCAAGACCTTTCAGTACACATCATAATGCTTTGGATATTCCTTTGTATTTGCGAATTGCCAATGAGCTTTATTTAAAAAGATTGATCGTTGGCGGGTTTGATTGGGTATACGAGTTCAGCCGCAACTTCCGTAACGAAGGAATGGACAGAACACATAATCCGGAATTTACCATTCTGGAGTTTTATACTGCCTATAAAGATTATTTCTGGATGATGGAAACAACAGAGCAGTTGCTGGAAAAAGCAGCACTGGATGTTTGTAACACTACCGATGTAACGGTTGGTGCAAATACCATTTCATTTAAAGCACCATTTAAACGCATCAGCATTTTTGATGCAATACAAGAACATACCGGTATTGATGTAAGTAAGATGAATGAAGAACAACTTCGTTCGGTTTGCAAACAGCTACATATACCTGCTGACAATACAATGGGTAAGGGCAAATTGATAGATACCATCTTTGGTGAAAAATGTGAGAAGAATTATATACAACCCACCTTCATTATAGATTACCCGGTTGAGATGAGTCCGCTTACAAAAAAGCATCGAGACAAACAGGGGTTGGTGGAAAGATTTGAGTTAATGATCAATGGAAAAGAAATTGCGAATGCATACAGTGAGTTAAACGATCCTATTGACCAACGGGAACGTTTTGAAGAACAGGTAAAACTTTCAGAGAGAGGCGATGATGAAGCCATGTTTATTGATTATGATTTTCTGAGAGCCTTAGAATATGGTATGCCTCCAACTTCCGGTATTGGTTTTGGAGTAGATAGACTTTGTATGTTACTTACCAATCAAGCTTCTATACAAGATGTGTTGTTGTTCCCACAAATGAGACCGGAGAAACAACAAGAGCAGGAAGAAAAGGAAGAATAAATTATAAAAAAGCACAAAAAATATAAACAGCGTTTCATTTTTTAAGTGAAACGCTGTTAGTTTAAACAAACAAATCATTATACAATTGTGCTCCTGGTACTACTGAATATTTTTCCAGATCAGTAATGCCTTCTTTTGCCAGCACCTGTTCATCCACAAATAAATTGCCCGTACATTCCCCGGAAGGCTGGCGTAAAATATAATAAGCGGCATCTGCCAGTATATCAACAGTACGACTCATTTTTGCCAGCACTTCGCCACCCAATAAATTTCGTACAGCCGCAGTATCAATTGTTGTTCGGGGCCATAAAGCATTCACCGCAATTCTATCTTTTGCAAATTCTTTGGCCCAGCCAATCGTCATCATACTCATGTTGTACTTGGTAATTGTATAAGCCACATGCTTATCAAACCATTTTGGATCAAGGTTGATAGGAGGAGAAAGTGTAAGGACATGTGCATTCCCCGATTTTTTTAGATGCGGTATGCAGGCTTTAGTAACGAGGAAAGTTCCCCGCACATTGATGCTTTGCATCAAGTCGAAACGCTTAGCTTCTGTTTGCTCTGTAGAAGTAAGCGAAATAGCTGATGCATTGTTTATTAAAATATCAATGCCCCCAAATGTTTCAATGGCTTTATCTACTACATTTTGAATCTGATCTTCAAAACGAATATCACATTGTACTGCCAATGCCCTACCACCGGCAGCTTCTATTTCTGCAGCAGCAGAGAAAATAGTTCCTCCCAGTTTTGCATTCTCTTCTACACTTTTTGCGGCAATAACAATATTGGCTCCTTCTTTTGCTAATCGTAACGCCATTGCTTTACCTATTCCACGGGTAGCTCCGGTAATAATGGCGGTTTTATTTTTGAATGACATATGCAAATTTTAAATTTAAATATATTAATATTCTGGTAGTACAGGTTTTGTACCTGTAATGGTATCTATTTTTTGGATTACTTCAGCAGTTAGCTTTTCGGCAGCGGGTAATGCCCCTAAATTTTCCAGCAATTGTTCTTTGCAGCTTGCGCCTAAAATTGTTGTTGTAACATTTGGATTCTTTATAGTCCATGCAATGCTTAATTGAGCTAATGAAATATCCAGCTCGGCAGCAAGTGTAGCCAGTTCCTTTATTTTATTTAAATAGCTTTCCTTCATCCAGCGGTCTTTCAACCAATCAAAGCCAGTTATTGCAAAGCGGCTGCCTTCCGGTATTCCATCATTGTATTTTCCACTTAATAATCCTGATGCTAAGGGACTCCAGATGGTAGTACCCATACCAACCGTTTTAAAGATCATCAGGAATTCATTCTCCATTTTATTCCGCTCCAGTAAATTGTATTGGGGTTGTTCAACCGAAGGACCGATCAATCCATATTGATGTGCTACCCGATGGGCTTCCATTATTTCTACACCACTCCATTCACTGGTACCCCAGTATAAAATTTTTCCTTGTTGAATAAGATTATGCATCGTCCACACCACTTCTTCAATTGGCACTCCTTTATCCGGACGGTGACAAAAATATAGATCGAGATAATCCAATTGTAACCGTTGCAATGCTTCATGACAAGCCTCTACTAAATGTTTTCTGCTCAATCCATGTTGATTGGGTTTGTTTTCAGCTCCCCGCCAACCCCAAAATGCTTTAGATGAAATGGTGAAAGAAGATCTTTCCCAGTTTTTTTGCTTCAATATTCGACCCATCATTTTTTCACTTTCCCCCAATGCATATCCTTCGGCATTGTCGAAAAAATTTACACCATTGTCATAGGCAATTCCCATTAACTCATCCGCCACACTATCATCAATTTGTTTATGAAAACTTACCCAACTTCCAAATGATAATACGCTTAGCTGTAAGCCGGTTTTACCCATGTACCGATAATCCATATTTTGATTTGTGTTTTTTGTTTTTGGTTGAGAAGAATCCGATATTCCGGCTTATCCTAAAGATAGCTTTTTGGCACCTACTCAAACAACAGAAATATTATTGCAAAGTTTATTGCGGAAATCCGCTATCAGAAACTTTTACCGTACCTGTGGGCTGGTGAAAGATGACACTATTAAGGTCTTGTGTGGCGGTTAATCCTTTACCTCCGTATATATTTTTTCCGATGCCGGTATAGGTAGCATACTTATCCGTGTAAAAAAGTTTGGTATTCTGGTCCCACCAGAGGTCGGGTGCTTTAAGTGTATCACCTTTTAATGTAATTACAATTACACTATCTCTCAAGTACACCTTCCCCATGTTTTCGTAGTATTTGGCATACTTACTATCAAGCCAGGTTTCTACTTTATTGGTGCTGTCGTAAAAATCTACATGCAGGGAATTAGGAAATTCTACGTACAATGTATCTGTTGATACCCGGTACATTAATGGTGCTTTCAACTTGGCCTTCATTTTACCAGACTGGCTCAAGTAGCTTTCTACATTAATAGCCTCTTCTTTCATTATCACAGCCTTGTTCCAGTCGTTCACTACTTTCACATCATTCTCGCAACCATAAACAAAACAGCAGCCTGTAATAAGAGCTGCTGTGTAAAATATTTTTGTATTAGAAAAAAAATTAGTCATACTTACGTTTAATAAACCAGGCATCACTAAGCGAAAAGCCTATAGAAATCCTGAACATATTTTCCCGGAGCAAGTTATCATTATTTCCTCTTTTGCTATATTCAAACGCAAGGTTCAACGTTTGATTTTGGTTAGGAGCTTGTCTGCTAAAGCCCAGTGGCAAGCCGAATCCAAACGATCCGCCCACTATTCCTAATTTACTGCCCACATTTACATAATCGGTGCCGGTAAAAAAGCCAAAGCGATAAGCAACATTGCTAAAATAATTCTTCACCCTGGGTGTTGGGCTTAATTGACCACCTACCCTCAACTCCCATTTGTTTTGTAATTGATCCGCTTGTCCGTAGTAGCGATACTCACTCCAGTTTTGCTGCATATAATCAACCCCTATTAACCAACCACCTTCCTTAGTCCAAACGGCCAGTTTCTGCAATACAAATCCAAAAGTGTAAGATGCTGGCAATTCTATTTTTCCTTTTACATCTCTGAGATCAGATACACTATCTAATCTTATTTCTCCCTGGCTTGCATCAAATACAAAGGTTTCTCTTAATATATCCTGGGTAGCATTTAATTGATGCCCTATATTACCATATGCGCCTAATGTTAATGATAACAGTTTATTTATTGGAAGTTTATATTGTATGCCGGCATTAAAATAGAGGTTACCAAAGTTTGCCTTGGTTTCATAATTTGCCTGGTAGTACTCTACTGTATCATTAAGCAGGCTTCTCCTGGTGTTATAATTCTTTTCGCCAAATAAATAGCCAGCATTAACACCTATGCTAAGATTTTCTTCTGCAGGGCCTCTATTTTCTCCTTTGCCTACTGTTTTATTTCTTTTGATAATACTGATACCCGTACCAATTGATGCGAGGTAAGAACCGCCATCTCCTTCAAACCTTGTGAGGGCACTATCAATGGGATTGAAAGGTGGATTGGGATTAATTAATTTTTCAGTATTAAACATTTTATAGCTGATCCTTGACATAGGTCGCAAACCAAATGATAAACCCCAGTTTTCTTTTAACGGCAAACCAACCTGTACGTAAGAAAACAACGCATTGCTGGCAGTAAAAGTTTTAGAAGTTGCCGGCTCAGTTAGTTTACGATTCTCTACGTTGATACCTATATCTAATATTGCTCTGCCAGAAGTAAGCTTTTTTGATTTTAATTCTTTAGTACCCTGGAAATAGGCATACGATGCAGGATTATTGAAATTTATAGATATATAATCTACATATCCAGCAGAAACACCTCCCATTCCACGGGTAATAATATTTGTTGGTGGAACCAAATCGCCGATGCCATACCGGGAGTAAGGAGAATTATCCTGTGAAAAAGCAGGGGAAACAGCAGTAAGTAGTAAAACCAAAATCGTTGCGTAAAAACCTCGTAACGTATTGATTTTCTTAGGGGTTATTAACTTCACTAATTGCATACAGACCTTTAAATATTAAATCAGGGTCTGCAAATATCTTGTTTTTAAGGTGCGAACCCAAATACACTATATCACCCCCGGTTAACAGCACGTTAAAGTTCCTGAACTTCTCCCTGTATGCATCTATAAAGCCATCAATCTCTTTGGCCATTCCCATCACCACTCCGGTGAGAATATTAGTGGTTGTATCGTACCCGATAAGCGGCACATTGCTGTCGGCCTTTACAATTGGCAGCTTGGCGGTATAATAATTAAGTGCTTTGAGCCTCATTTCCATTCCGGGAGAGATTGCCCCCCCAACAAACTCATGATATTTATTGATGAAGTTGTAGGTGATGCAGGTGCCCAAACCAATAACCAAATTATTTTTTGTTGGATAAAAATGAACAGCTGCTGCGGTAAGTGCCAACCGGTCTGCACCAATAGTCTCTGGTTTACCAACCGGCGTTGTAAACGCCACTTTAGTAAGATGACTGAGTTTGTGAAATTTTGTACTGGCTGCCAGTAATTCCTCAATAGCCGGGTTATGTTCTATTACGGATGATAAAATGGATTTAGTGGGCTTCACCCTGTTGATGAGAGCTTGCATTGTTGGCAACGAATCATCCGGTAATACCACCACTTCTTTCATCTCCTCATTGTGAAAGACCGCACATTTTTTTCGGGTATTGCCAAAATCGAAACAAAGGGTTGTTGACATAATTATTTTTTCTCTGGATCAGTTATAATTTAAAGCCACCCAAATTTTTAAAATGGCCGTTCAGTTTTATCTTCTCTTTTAATTGCTCCATACTGGCTACCATTGGCAGCACTTTTGCCAGGTGCAGGTTCAGGTATTTTTGCCGCTGCCGTTCATCCAGCAAATGCAGCAATTCATATTCTTCTGCTAAAGATAACCCGATGTGGTGAGCTACTTCGTAACTATTCAATATGGCATCCTCTTTTTTAAAATCCTTATTTACGTTTAATAGTTTGTGCAACTCCCTTATACCAGTCATTAATTTTCGCATGGTATCCGGGTTCCCTTTTTCATAATTGTCAGGATAGTTTACAATAGCGCCGCTGTATAATTTATCCGGCAGTTCTTTTATCACTTCTAAAATGCGAAAGACCTTTACGCCTTTTGTTTTAATATCCATTTCACCATTCTCATGCAGTTTGGATAACTCAGCGATCTCTACCAGGGAACCATAGTCCAGCATTTTATTATCAATCACCGTTGGTATACCAAAAGGTTTCTTTGCGGCATGGCATTCGGTAATGAGCTGTTTATACCGGGGTTCAAATATGTGCAAGTTCAAATCTTCACCGGGATACACCACAATGCCAAGTGGAAATATGGGAATGAAATTGGTCATTCAACAAAAGTAAAAAAGAATGGGGAGGGGTAAGTGACTAACAAGGTTAAAATTCTGAGTTGTATTTCCCACTCGCTACTCGCCACTACCTACTACCCTGTTCAACTCTCTCAATCTTTCATATTTCAATGCAGTGTACCCGGCTGTTATTTTTGCACATACAAATCCGGCATACCCATCCAAAAACCCCAACCGGAAAATATAGTAATTGATAAATGTAAATACCGGGGAAAGATACCGTTTAACCCAGGTTGCTTTTTTTCCCATTTGATGATACTTGCCCGCATTCAGCAAGGCATATTGTTGCACTTTATATTTGTAGTCGTCAACGCTTTTTACTGTTTTGTGCAATACATATCCATGAATTTTTTTTACAGAAACTCCTGCAGGCATTACCAATTTTTCATGCACCGGAGCATCATCCCAGTTTACCTGCTTTCGGTTAAACAAGCGGATATGCTTATCATTCCCCCACTCACCAAAGCGTAGCCATTTATCAACAAAAAAGTTCTTGAATTTTATTTCGCCGACCACTTTATCATTTTCCGGTTCAAAATTTAATAACGATTCTTTTAATGTGGTATCAATAGCTTCATCCGCATCCAACGACAATATCCAATCGTATTTTGCAAGGGCATTGGCTTTGCGTTTCGTTTTACCAAAGCCCTCCCAACTTCCCTGGTGTACTTGTGCAGTAAATGCTTTTGCCCTTTCTACTGTATGATCTGTGCTTCCATTATCATACACCACAATATCATCTGTAAGTCCCTGCAGACTTTGCAAGGTTTGCCCGATAATACCGGCTTCATTTTTACAAACAATAACTACTGATAAGGATTGCATATGTACAAAGATTGTATCTTTTTTGTGTTCAGCAAGTTTAAAATACAGAGAGTGTGCTGTTTACTTGAATACCGATAAAATCAATGGTCATTATTGCTGAATATTGTAACTTGTCCGGTATAGTTTATAAACATTCAACATCCCGTTCATTCTATGTGGCAGCAACTTTTACAACAAATGCAGCAGGGAGATATTAAAGCACTGGCACGGAGTATTTCGCTGGTGGAGAATGAATTTCCGGGATATGAATCTTTATTGCAAACACTACCCACTGTTCATTCAAAAATTATCGGTATAACTGGTCCTCCCGGTGCTGGTAAAAGCACATTGGTTGATGCATTGATTGGTCAATTAGTAGAAGCAGGAAAAAAAGTTGGGGTACTCTGTGTTGACCCTTCCTCTCCATTTAATTTAGGTGCTGTGCTGGGCGATAGAATCAGAATGAGCAACTGGTACACTCATCCGAATGTATTTATCCGTTCGTTGGCAACAAGAGGTTCTATGGGTGGGTTACATCCAAAAATTATTGAAATAACGGATTTGCTAAAAGCATTTCAGTTTGACAATATAATTGTAGAAACAGTTGGCGTTGGACAAAGTGAAATAGAAATTGCAGGATTAGCTGATGTAACTGTTGTGGTAGTAGTACCCGAAGCTGGTGACGAAGTACAAACGATGAAAGCAGGCTTGATGGAAATAGCTGATATTTTTGTGGTGAACAAAAGCGACCGGCCTGATGCGGATCTGTTTGTAAGAAACCTGCAGCAAATGTTGGCTCCCGCATTTAGTAAACATTATAACGAAGTGCCGGTTGTAAAAACAGTAGCCTCGCAAAATGAGGGTATAAAAGAGTTGCTGGCGATTATTAAAAATCAATTACAGAAATCGCATTTAACGGATAAAACATTCTGGCTACTCGCCGAAAGAGCATTTTACCTGATTGAGCAAAAAAGAATGAAAGGAGTTGATAAAGCTATTCTCAAAAAAGAGATCGAGGCTGCTTATACAAAAGGCAGTTTTAACTTATACAAGTTTGTTGCTGATAAATAAACGCTTATAGAAAAGCCAATTTTAAAAAAGTAAAACTCCGGTTGCTACTACGAATCAATCTCTTCGTAAATATTCCACTAAAACTTATTAAGGGCTGTGGATTTTATACCTTCTCTATTGGCTAAAATGTTTTTATCTTGAACGGAATAAATGAAATCCTTAAACTCATTGCTACCAGCTCTGTTAGCTATTCTTAAAAAGAGAGCAGTTGTTTTTATTTTTTGTTTGGTGATTTCTTTTTACTCCATCGCCCAAACACCCATACAAGGGGTTGTAAACACTTATCATAAAGTACTTGAGATTGACCCTTCTAAAGCCTGCATTGTGGTTGAAGACCCTACCGGATTAAATATAAACTCCATGGTGATGCTGGTACAAATGAAAGGAGCAACAATAAGCACAGCAACTGATATTACTTTTGGTAACGTTACTGCAACTAATAATGCAGGTAATTACGAAATCGGAACTATTTGCTTTATAAAAGACGACTCGGTTTTTTTATTTCATTCCTTTTTAAATAACTATTCTCCGTTAGATGGGAAAGTGCAGTTGATACAATTTGCTGAATATAATTCAGCTGAAGTTGTAGATACATTAAAAGCTCAGCCATGGGATAGTGCAGCGGGCACAGGAGGCGTAATTGCATTGTATGCCATCAATGATATAATTCTTAATGCACCGATATATGCTGATTCAAGTGGATTTAGAGGTGGTGCTTTTTTGTTGCACAGCGGAACATGTAATCCTTTTGTTGGTACACAATATGCATACGATGCATCATCAGCAACAGCCGCCAATGGAGCCTATAAAGGAGAAGGAATTGCAAATATTCCCGGAAGTTTAGACGGTGGTAAGGGGGCTCCGGCTAACGGTGGCGGTGGCGGAAACAATCATAACAATAGTGGTGGTGGTGGTGCTAATCTTAGTCTAGGAGGGCAGGGTGGTGGAAATAGTAGTAGCGGCCCTTTTAATTGCATCACTGGAAATCGGGGACAGGCTGGAAAACTTTTAAGCTCTTCCGGCGGAACAAAAATTTTCTCTGGCGGTGGCGGTGGTGCAGGACATTCAAACAATGGTTCTCCAACAGCAAATTATGGGGGAAATGGAGGAGGTTTAGTTTTTATATGGTCAACTACCTTGACGGGGAATGGAGAAATAATTTCTGCTAATGGTGGTAATGGCGGTGTCTCTGCGGCCGATGGTGCTGGCGGCGGTGGTGCTGGTGGAACAATAATCATGAACGTAAATAATTATGTTGGCAGCCTGTCAATAACTGCTAATGGTGGGAATGGAGGCAACTCAGTTAATGACAATTCTATTGTGCGGTGCTTTGGTGGTGGTGGCGGCGGAAGTGGAGGCATTATTTATTTTACAGGTGCTCTGCCTGCTGTAACAACATCCATAATTGGTGGAAGTGGTGGAATTGAGTCAAATAGAAATGCAGGTTGTAACACAGCGATTCCCGGAGTTGCAGGAAGTGGTGGTAGCACATCCGCTAGTTATAATTTCTCCCGTTCTTTTAGCCCTGCCGCTTATTGCAGATTCTTATTACCGGTTAAACTAATCTCTTTTAGTGCAGCATTAATAAATAAAAAAGTAGCGATAGACTGGTTGGTAGAAAATCCTGAACTGGCTAAGCATTATTTGATAGAAAAAATAAACAGTAATAACGAAAGAACTGTACTTACCACTATCATCGCTAATGATATTCAACGGAATTATACAACGATTGATAATAATCCAACACCCGGTAATAATTTATACCGCTTAAAGATCATTGAAAAAGATAACTCCATTACTTATTCTGAGTACAAACCAGTTTTTATTAATTATCCCGCTAATCAATTTTTAGTATATCCAAATCCTGCTACTAATAAAATAACCATCAATGGAAACTTTGTTGTTCCTGTTATAATGAGACTAACGGACATCAGCGGCAAACTAATTTTGCAACAACTGTTATCAGGTAATAGTATCACCATAAACTTACCTGCACTTTCGCCGGGAATTTATTTACTACGTATAGGCGAAAAAACACAGAAGCTCATAATTCACTAATCCCAATCACAGCCAATAGGTGCTCCGGGTGGAATTTCCTTATGAATAGCAGGCTTTGCTGCTTCCGGCTCATTCATTCTTTCTAATGCCAGTAATAAATGTCCTTTATACGTTTCGTCTGTAGCAGCTTTTTCTTGCTTATCTACAAAAATCCATAAGTCAGATATTGCTTTTTGCAAAGCTGCTTTAACAGCAAACGAATTATTGTCGTTAACACTGGCTGATAATAAATACGTCAATAATACTTGCTCTGTTTGCAATTGTATTAATTTATATATGCCAGTTTGTCTCGGTGCTTTCCATGTTTTTGTAATCAACATATTTACCATTTCGGCTACACCCAAACCGTTGCTCTGCACTTCATATTGTGCCATTCGGCTTAACCGTTGAGCATTAAACAGAAAAGATAAAGGAAGATCTGCCGCTGTTTCCGCAGGTGACAATACATCAAATGCTAATCCGGTTCTTTTCTTAAACAATTCCCTGGAAAAATCATAGCCTGCTGGTCGTGGTGGAATTAACTGTGCGATTCTGTTAGGTAATTCTAAAAACTTTGGATCAAGGCAATCAATAATTGCATTCAATGCTTTTTTCTGTTCGTCTTTTGAAAGTGATTTGGTTACTAATTGTCCATCTCCTCTTGTAGCATAAGTATAATTCATACCGCCAACTAGCTTAGTTACCGCTTCTATTTGATAGCGATGATAAAAATAAACCGGTACTAATGCATCTTCCAGCATGGCCATTGGCATACCGGGTCTTATATTTTTTTCTCCGAATTGTGACAATGCTTTGCTGCGAACTTTCATCATTTCTTGTAATTCTGTAACTGCATCGCTTCCATTATCCCATAAATGTGCTTGTGGATGCAATCCACCGGTGGCACGGGCATCCTGATCTGAAATAAATTGTAACCCTTTTTTGTTGGCCTCCACCATAATTTTATTTAGCGCTGCGGATTCATTTGTTCCGGCAGGAAAGTCCTGATAACCCCATGTTATCGCTGCTTTGTCCCACTCACCAATTTTAAGATCGTATGCATCCCGTAAATCAATTTCGCCTGCAGCATTCAGTTTTACCAATGGATGCGGGTAATCCATTACACTTCCACGGTTGCTTATACTGGCAGCATAGTTATGCATCAAACCAATGGTATGACCAATTTCATGTGCAGCTAATTGTTTTAAACGATCCAATGCCATCTTCAGCATTTTATTATCTGCTGGTATGCCATTCTCGTAAGGTGCTAATAAACCTGCGGCTATTAAATAATCTTGCCGTACTCTTAATGATCCTAATGTAACATGGCCCTTAATAATTTCTCCTGTTCTTGGATCAGCTACGGATGCACCATAGCTCCACCCTCTGGTGGAACGATGTACCCAGTTGATTACATTGTAGCGAACATCCATTGGGTCTGCATCTTCCGGTAATAATTTTATCTGGAATGCATTTTTATAGCCTGCTGCTTCAAATGCCTGGTTCCACCAGCTGGCTCCTTCCATTAATGCACTACGGATTGGCTCTGGTGTTCCGTTATCTAAATAGTAAATGATTGGTTCTACAGGTTCACTAATGGCCGCAGTGGGATCTTTTTTCTTTAACCGATGCCGCATGATGAAGTATTTCTCAATCGGTTCAGTTACAGGTGTGCTAAAATCATAAAACGAAACAGGATAATAACTGCTGCGGGGATCAAATACCCTTGGCTGATAATCACTGTCAGGCAGCTGTACAAAGGAATGGTGCATCCGAACTGTTAAGGCTTCTGCTGATGGTACAACATCTCTTAAATAATTACCTGTATTGCCATCCGCATTAGTAAATGTGGTTGATACTTCAAATTCTGTATTCTGCGGAAAATTTTTTGTTCGCTGTAAATACATTGCAGAGCGACTTTTATCTAACGAGTAATTTCCTTGCTGGTTACTTCTTAAACGATTGCTAACCTGCATTGCATCCCGTAGTAAAAAATCTGTTGCATCAACCAAATAATGATTGTTTGATTCTGCCTCCAACGTAAAGCCCCATAATGTTGATTGAGCAAATGATTGCTCCACTGCTCTTTTCTCTGCCACATCGTTAGTTATTGCCCTGTAATTTTGATTGGGCTGAATTAATAATATTTTTCTTCCAACTTTTGAAAATTTTACAATGCGTTCGCTGCCAAGTAAGCCTCTGTCAAGTCCTACATCATTGGAGCCAAGCCCTGCAGGTAGTGAAGTAACATACAATAGCTCTGCATCAAGCTTATCTATTTCCAACCAAACCTTACCTGAATTTTCATCCCAATAAAAATTTAAAAAGCCTTCATACTTTTTAAGGTCTTTAGTTTTTTCTTCAATGGTGGGAAGTCCTTGTTTTGTGAAAGGCTGGTTTTGTGCTGCTACATAAATTGGTAACAGTAATAAGAAGGCAATCAGCTTTTGCATGTGCAGATGGTTTTATCTGCTCAAGTTAAGCAATGTAAAAAAGTGCAGCAATGATTTTTATGAGAGGGCTTAGCTGGTCTTATTATTTTTCCACCAACGGTAACCAATATAGCCTACGATAGCAAAAGGAGTAAATGCGAGGTATAGAATACCACTGTTCATTCCCTTGGCCGGTTTTTCACCAAGTTGTTGGGCAGTTTTAGTACAAATAGAACATTGCGCCGATAGGTCGTTAGTGGTTAGGAGTAAAAATAGTATTGCAAAAAACAAAACTGGTATCACTTTTTTCATACCCTCATATTTACTGCAAAATTATACCCTTTTCACATCTCTTCCGGCTTTTGTGTATCCAATAATTCATAATAAAATGAGTTTCTTTCTTCGGCAAATAAGGCCTGGCCAAACTCTTTCCTTGCCAGCTCAAATGACTGGTCAGAAATTTTTTGTCGTAACTGCGGATTCTCCAGCAGTTGTATGGTAGCTGCTGCAAAAGCTTCAGGAGTATCAGCTATGATCGCATTTATATTATTTGTAATACCAGGAATGCCGGAGACGCCAAGTGAGGTAGAAACTACCGGAACTCCTTTGGCAAAAGCAGTAATTACTTTTATTCGTATACCGGAGCCAATACGTATGGGAACTATTAATATTCCGTTTTTTAAAACAGTACTTATATCATCAATAAAGCCGGTAAATTGTATATTTTTTTGAGCTGCATATGTGTTACTAAATGCTTCCGTCCAGTGGCCGGTAATTTTTATCACAGTATCAATTCTTTCCTTGCTTATTAGCGGATATACTTCTTCTAAAAACCAACTTAGTCCTTCCTTATTGGGAAAATGCGACTCCCCTCCTACAAATACTAATTGCGGATCGTTAACAGCATCATAGTCTTTCGTCAACTCGTCATCAAACAAAGCAAACGGCCTTGCGACCAACGCAGGAACAGTAACACCTTTACGAATTAATAACTCTTTGTCTTCCCGGCACAATGTAATTACTCCATCATACTTGCGAAGCCAGTTTATCTCTAAGGCTTCTGCTACGGAAGATATGTAAGAGGCATAATCTTTACTGTATCCCACAGAAATCAAATCGCTGGCTATACGGGTATGTGCAATTTCATGATGTACAAATATTTTACAGGGAGGAACTGGCAACACTTCAATCAGTCCCATATTAATAGAATGCTCAACCTGTATTACATCATATATTTTTTGTGCTGCAATTTTTTTGACTGTATCTATAAAAGACGCATCATTGTTTACCAGCCCGTTAAAATGCTTTAGCTTTTTTAATTTATATGCATGATCCCGTTGTGAAATTTTTCTGTACTGTTTTTTAAAGAAAGCTTTCAGTTTTTTTACAGCGGATGATTTCTCATACCCAACCGTAATTAATTGCAGGGATGGAAATTTTGTTTTAAAATCGTTCAGATATTCGGCTGCAATATTGTGTGGTGTAACCAGTAAATCAATAGAATGTTGCTCTTGTTGTTTGGCTAAGAAAGCAAGTTGGGCATGTGCTCCACCAGAATCAACCGGGAACAACTTATAACCAGGAATAACTAATATGCTCAACTGTTTCATTGTAAGCTTTAATTTCAACGGAAATATGATAAAGCTATTGCAACTTTACCGAAAATTATGAATACTCCACTCATATCTATCTGTATTCCGGCTTATAAAAGGCCCGACTGTCTTATCCGGCTATTGAATTCCATCCACGAACAAACATATAAGCAGTATGAAATAATAATAACAGATGATAGTCCGGGAGATCAGATTCGGCAGGTGTTGGAGCCATTCACTGATTTGCCCATTCAATATTATAGCAATAAACCAGCATTGGGCTCACCCGGCAACTGGAACTATGCTATGTCAAAAGCTAATGGCGAGTGGATTCATTTGTTGCATGCAGATGATTGGTATGCTTCTCCCACATCATTACAACATTTTGTAAATGTTATAACAGAAGGAAATTCTGATTTTATTTTTTGTGCCAGCAAAGAAATAAATCTTGCTACGAACAGCATTAAAAATATGGAGCTAACGGAAAAGAAAAGAGAATTGCTGGATGGCAGTCCGATAAATCTTCTATTTGACAATGTAATTGGCCACCCCAGTACTGTTATTCATAAAAAAGATACCTCAATTCAATACGATACTGCTTTTAAATGGGTAGTAGATATTGATTTTTACATCCGCTATCTTCAACATCATGGAGGCTATAGTTATATTCATGCCCCAATGATCAATATTGGCATGGATACAGAGCAGGTATCAGAAAGCAGTTATAAAAATCCTTTTGTAGAAATACCGGAGTACCTGAATCTTTTGAATAAATTTCCGGAAACGCTTACCCGCACAAATAAATTTGCTTTTCATTGCTTGTGGAATCTTATCCGCAAATTCAAAATAAAAGATGGTGCATATATTCGGGAACATGGGTACCACGGGAAAATGATACAAGGGGTAGCAGATATTATTAATTATCAAAAGAAAATTCCCCGAATAATTTTGAAACAAACTAACTGGTCTGTTTATTTTATGAATAGGTGCTATAAAAGCTTTACCAAAAAATAAAGCCTTGTAGTACTACAAGGCTTTTTATCTTTTAAGAAACCGCTTCCGATTCCATTTTCTTCTGTACTTTCTTTCGCTCATCTTCATTCAATATCACTTTTCTCATCCGGATGAAGTTTGGCGTTACCTCAATACACTCATCTTGCTGAATGTACTCCATGCACTCTTCCAAAGTCATCAACGTTTTAGGTGCAATTTTAGTAGCATCATCACTTCCGCTGGCACGGTGGTTAGTCAGTTTCTTTCCCTCCGTTGCATTTACTACCAGGTCGCCTGGTTTAATATTTTCTGCGATGATTTGTCCCGTGTAAACCTCTTCTCCCGGATCCACAAAGAATGTTCCTCTATCCTGCAATTTATCGATGGAGTAACCGGTTGTTTTATCAGTACTTTTTGAGATCAATACACCATTATTTCTTCCGGGAATTGGGCCTTTCCATGGTTTGTATTCTGTAAAACGGTGTGCCATTACAGCTTCACCAGTGGTAGCAGTCAACATTTGTGTACGTAAGCCTATCAAACCTCTTGAAGGAATTTCAAATTCCAAATGTTGCATTTCGCCTTTGGTTTCCATGATCAGCATTTCACCTTTACGACGACTCACCAGGTCAATTACTTTAGAAGCGAACTCTTGTGGTACATCTACAACAAGGTTCTCATAAGGCTCACATTTCTTACCAGCAATCTCTTTTACAATTACCTGCGGCTGGCCAATGGTTAATTCGTATCCTTCACGACGCATCGTCTCAATTAATATTCCCAAATGGAGAATACCACGACCATACACCATCAGGCTATCACCTTCTTCGCTATCCTCTACTTTCAGGGCAAGATTCTTTTCTGTTTCTTTCATCAAACGATCCCTAAGATGTCTTGATGTAACGAACTTTCCATCTTTACCAAAGAAGGGTGAGTTGTTAACCGAGAACAACATATTCATCGTTGGCTCATCCACACTTATTACGGGTAATGCTTCCTGTGTTTCTGCATCTGAAATAGTATCACCAATATTGAAATCTTCGATACCAACTAC
>LNFJ01000161.1 GCA_001464625.1 Bacteroidia bacterium Ga0077558
TCTCCGTTACTAAAATGAACAAAGTATTAGGAGGAGGTTCTTCGATCAGTTTCAATAATTTATTTCCTTCTGTGCCCAGCATTTCCGGCATCCACATAATGAGAATTTTGTATTCACTCTCAAAACTTTTCAAACTCAGTTTGCGAATAATGTCGTTACATTCTTCCGCTGTTATTTTTCCCTGGCTATTTTCTTTTTCTTTTATTTGTTCAATCCAATCAAAGGAGTTGCCGTACGAGTTAAGTTTAATAAACTCTCGCCACTCCGTAATAAAATCGGTAGCAATGGGTTTTTCGCCGGCCTTTTTGGTAACTGTTGGATAAGAAAAATGCATATCCGGGTGAACGAGTTGTTGTGTTTTTAAGCAAGAAGAGCAAACACCGCATGAGTCAGTTTGAGGTTTAGGGTTTGAAGTTTGAGGTTCTGGTTCTCCAAAAAGTGAAGGTCCTGCTTGGATCGCAGTATTCTTTCCATTTACTTTTTCACAAACGATGTATTGAGCAAAAGCAATTGCCAGGGGCAAAGCTCCGCTTCCTTCTTTTCCCAAAAACAATAAAGCATGGCTTAGCCGGTTGTGTTGTACCAACTCTGCCAGTTGTTGTTTGGTGGCAGATTGCCCTATGATGTTGGAGAATTGCATGGAAGGCGAAAGTAAACCATCTGAAAATAAAAAAGCGATACAGTTAATTCTGTATCGCTTTTTATAAATAATTTATTTAAGTGTAATGCCGGAGCACTAGTTTAGATACTTGGTAATATAGTCACTCATCGGAGCTGTTCTCGGACTGAATGTTGCAATCAACTCTCCTTTTTCATTGATTAGAAATTTGCCAAAGTTCCAACTAACAGGGTCTGTAAAACCTTTTGATGCTGCCTGTTCTTTTAAATATTTATACAGGCTATGCGTATCATCTCCTTTTACAGAAATTTTTTCTGCCATGGGGAATGTAACACCATAATTTTGTTTGCAGAATTCTTTGATACCGTCATTTTCCAATGGTTCTTGCCCGCCGAAATTATTAGCCGGAAATCCAATGATGACTAATTTGTCTTTATACTTTTTATATAGTTGCTCCAATCCTTCATATTGAGGAGTAAGTCCACATTTAGAAGCTGTATTTACAATCATTATTTTTTTCCCTTTGTATTGAGAAAAATCAATGTCAGAACCTTCTAGGCCGGGAACTTTAAAATCATAAATTGAACCCCCCGTTAATGTGGTAGCAGCAAATATCAGCGCAACAAAAAGAGATTTCATGTTTGAGTATTTTATTTAAGAGGAATAACAAAGTTAAACCAACCTTGTTCTATTCGGGTAGTATTTATTTATAATTAACCTTATTGCTTTTCAAAACAACCTAAATCAGGCAGGCCCACCGGGCGGGGTTTGCCGTCTAAGTCGGTTATAACTCCGGCATTTACGCCTTTATTAATTGCCGGAGAACCTGTTTTAAGCCTGAAATCGTAATAATTTCTTGATGTGTTAATACTATCGAACTGGGGAGCCTGGTTGTTAATAAGTTGGTTGCTCGTAATATTTGCAGGTACAGTTTGTACTTTCCAAAGATTATAGTCAAAGTTTACATTAAAAGTTGTGTTGCCATTTTTTAGTACAACAACTTCATTATCCACTAATCCATTTTCGCCCCAGAAAATACAATTGCGAAAAACAGCCGTAAGATTCTCGGATACATTATTCGCAAAATTGGTGATAGTGAGTACCGGGTCTTTATGTTCAATAAAGCTGCTGGCATACGTAGCAATGGTGCAATGCGTAAATTGGTAATCTCCACCTTTTGCTAAATAAAGATTCTTACCGCAATTAGTTATTAAACTGTTTCTGGCTCTTATACTTGAGTTAATGGAAATGATACCTGCATCATATGCATTGTTAATTACACATTCGTTCAGCGTTAGTTTTGGATTGGCATTGGGTGATGGGTCTGTAATACCAATTGCCTGGAAAGCATTTTTTATTACTGTGTAAGTAAGCACATTGTCTTTTGAACTGGTTTGAAAGAAAATACCAGGCCAACTGGCAGGAAAATCTTTGTACGGCTCATCCAGTCTATCGCCCTGAAAATAAACTCTGTCAACCGTATCTTTTAATCCATTCACTAATAATGTTCCGTTCACCACTATCGGCGCATCTGCATGTACATAAATGCGGCAGCCTTTATTTATTGTAAGTGTTTGATTAGTGTTTACGAATAATGAACCAAGAATAACATAGGGTAAATCATTATTCCATATCTCATCGGCGTTAATTACTTTATCTCTAAAGAAATGTGCATTCTGCCCCCATGCTTCTAGCTGTACCAGCTTTTTATTTCCATTATATTCTACCTCTACACTATCTCTTAATACAAAGGGGAGGTTTGTTGCATTGGGGTTTATATTCACCTGCACAAATACATATACACTATCATTAGCACCTATTTCAAGATTATTGAATTGTGTACCAGCATTGCCATCTACATTCATTTTAAATACAGAAGAAGGCCCGCCCATTAATTTAATTGATGACAACAGCAGCTTTTGATTGTTCTCATTAATAATTTTGAAAGTACGGTACGTCGAGCCTGCTGTTACGAATACAGTATCGTATTTTAAAGTATCTGCCGAAATATTCACCCTTGCATCTGCGGAAGTAATAAAACTATCTTTCCGGCAGGAAAAAAAAATAATCAGTAAGGGTAGGGTTAGTAGTCCTGTTATTTTCATTGATATCAAAAATAGCTTAACTAATTGAAATTAACGATTCGATACACATAAAGCGGCTATGCTAAGTTTTACATTTCCGGCATTTAATAACGTCATACCGCAAGCTTCTAGTGTGGCACCGGTAGTTACTACATCGTCAACAAGCAGAAGGTGTTTATCTTGTATTGCATTAGCGTCAGCTACTACAAACTTTCCTTCTACATTTTTCCATCTTTCAATTCTTCCTTTTTTTGTTTGTGTTTCTGTATGCTCTGGCCGGGTAACTACGTTGGTTAAAACAGGAATATTCATTACTTCACTCATTCCTTTACACAATAGGCTGGCTTGATTATATCCTCTTCTTTGTTCTTTGGCGGGGAAAAGAGGTAACGGAATCAAGGCATCAACATTATAATTGCCAGATTTTAATAATTGCTCACCCATTAACCTCCCCAGTTGTAAACCAAGTTCTTTATTGCTTTTATATTTAAACTGGTGCATCAGGTGCTGCATCAATGATTCTTTGGTAAAATAAAATTGTGCTGTACCTGCGTTCAATTGTATTCTGCCCCAGAATAATTTTTCTACGGGATTGCCGGCATGTAACTCAAAATTGGTTTCTGGCATTGCATCTATACAGCGCATACATAAAACACTGCTTTCGCTGAGTATATCGCTGCCACAGCCGGTACATACATGCGGAAAAAGAAGATGCAGAACGGAGTCTTTTATTTCTTTAATGCTTATCATCAAAATAAGTATCGGTAAACTTCTTCCACTCTTCCCATCATCACCACTTCAATATTAAACTTTTGCTTGCTTAATCCTTTCTGCCCGTGCCTGCCGGCAGGCAGGTTGTATTTGGAAACAATTATTTTTTCAAAGCCTAGTTTTTCTGCTTCTGCAATTCTTTGGTCTATACGATTAACAGCTCTTATCTCACCACTCAGCCCAATCTCACCAGCAAAACAAACCTGCTGTGGTAATGGTACATCTTCATAAGACGATAAAAGCGAACAAAGAACCGCCAGATCAATAGAAGGATCTTCTACTTTAATGCCACCGGCAATATTTAAAAAAACGTCTTTCATCCCAAAATGAAACCCACCTCTTTTTTCCAGTACAGCTAATAATAACTGTAATCGACGTAAGTCAAAACCTGTAACAGTACGTTGTGGAGTGCCATATACGGATTGTGTTACTAATGCCTGTGTTTCTATCAATAAGGGTCTCATCCCTTCAATAGTTGCAGCAATGGCAATACCACTTAGCTGATCTTCTTTTTGTGTGATAAGAATTTCACTTGGATTTAGTACGCCACGCATACCAGTATCGGTCATTTCATAAATGCCCAATTCCGCAGTACTGCCAAAGCGATTTTTTAATGTTCTTAAAATACGATACGCATAATGGCGATCGCCTTCAAATTGCAAAACCGTATCCACCATATGCTCTAATATTTTAGGCCCTGCTATACTTCCATCTTTTGTAATATGGCCTATGAGAAATACAGGAGTATTGGTTTCTTTGGCAAAACGTTGAAACTCGGCAGCACATTCTCTTATTTGAGAAACACTACCGGGAGATGAATCGATAAATGGTGTTTGTAATGTTTGTATAGAATCTACTATTACTAATTGCGGCTTTAGTTTTTTTATTTCCTGGAAAATAGTTTGGGTGGATGTTTCGGTAAGTAAATAGAAGTTATCATTTTTTAATCCTAATCTATCGGCCCGCATTTTTATTTGCTGCTCACTTTCTTCACCGCTTATATATAAAACGGGAATATCTTTTAACCATAATCCGTTTTGTAAAAACAAAGTCGATTTACCGATACCAGGTTCTCCAGCTACCAAAACTAAACTTCCCGGAACAATGCCACCGCCTAGCACACGGTTTAATTCTGCATCAGATGTAGCCAATCTTCTTTCTTCACTATTTTTTATTTCGTTTAAGGCAATTGTTCTACTTGTTCTTTTATCATCGTTGTAATCTTTCCAACCGTTATCATTCTTCCCTTTATCTTTTTGCACCAATTCTTCAACAAATGAATTCCACTGGCCACACGAGGGACATTGACCAACCCATTTCACAGTTTCATGTCCGCAATTCTGACAAAAAAACGAAGTCTTTATTTTACTCATTCACTAAAATTAAATGATTGCAATCTCTTTGATAAAAAGTTTACAACACAAACAGTGCATTCAAGCGATCAACAATCTTTTTTCTGGATTTTTTTAAAAAAATAGAATATAAATGGAGCTAGAAATTTGGAGTATAAATAAAAGTAAAAAGGATCAACCTTTCGATTGACCCTTTTACTTACTAACCCATTAAATTCTATTGCTAAGTTACAATTAAGACCCACATTTCAAAATAAATTTTTACCCCTGTGCATAACTTCTAGGTGCATCCTGGAACACAAGTCAAGATTTATATATATAGAATTTAGTCATTTAACTAATTGAAAATTAAGTTATTGTATAATATTTTTTAGCTTATCAAAATCAAAGAATTTTGAACATTAAATTTTTCTCCAAATAAAACAATGACAAAACGACTGAAAAAAATTGCTTAACTGGAATGGTAGTAAATTTGATATAATTATTAAAAAAAGCAAACATGACAAGTGAAATAATGATCGTATCTCTGGTGTTTTTAGGCATCAGTTTTTTAGTTTCGGCCATCCTTAAAAGTAAGTTTACCAAGTACAGCAAAGTACCCCTAAGTAACGGAATGACAGGCAAGGAAATAGCTGAAAAAATGCTCCGGGAAAGCGGTATTTATGATGTAAAAGTTACATCTGTAGAGGGCTTTTTGACAGACCACTACAACCCAACAAATAAGACAGTTAATTTAAGCAGCGATGTATATAATGGAGCCAGTGTTTCAGCGGCAGCCGTGGCTGCACATGAATGTGGCCATGCTGTGCTGTTCAAATGAGTTCCATGCTTGTTAACTGGATTTTACTGGCCGGTATTATTGTATTGGCAAGTACTCAAAACCCTACCGTTTTGTTGATTGGTATTATAATAATGAGTGTAACTGTTCTTTTTACATTAGTAACCCTGCCGGTTGAGTTTGATGCCAGTAAAAGAGCTTTGGCCTGGTTGGAAAACACAAATGCAACAAACTCGGAAGAATATCCAAAAGCGAAAGATGCCCTAAAATGGGCAGCAACAACCTACGTTGTGGCAGCATTAGCTGCGGTAGTAACTCTAATTCAATACATTATGATATATCTGGGTAGTAGAGACAGATAATATTGCGATTTGATTTAAATCAAAAAAAAAAGACATGCAGCAATTTGCATGTTTTTTTTTGTCCTATTGATTGGTAAAGATTTGTTAACAATATATTTGCGGACTTATTGAGTAGCATTTTGCTGCTAACTCAACAATTATGGGCGCAAAACAAAACGGTAACGGGAAAAGTTACTGATTCAAGAGATGGATCTCCAATTGTAGGAGCTTCCATTGTTGCAAAAGGAACCCGAACTGGTACAGTATCTGGAGCCGATGGCTCTTTCTCGCTTTCTGTTCCGGCGGATACTAAGAAATTAGTGATTACGGGTGTAGGCTTTGAGGCACAAGATGTGTCAATAGAAGGTTCATCTGTTCAGGTTTCCATGAAAGTCAGCGAATCTCGAAATCTTGATGAAGTAATCGTTACTGGTTATGGCGGAAGAATTAAGAAAGATTTGACTGGTAATATAGCCAGGATTAAGGGTTCAGAAGTTGCAAACACACCTGTAACAAACTTTACACAAGCTATTCAAGGAAGAGCTGCCGGTGTTTTTGTAGAAGCCAACAATGGTAAAGTGGGTGAAGGCGTAAAAGTTAGAATCAGAGGTGGTGGTTCTTTAACTGCCGGAAGTGATCCATTATATGTTGTTGATGGTATTCCTATTAACACGGATGGTCTTTCTGGTAATGCTTTGGCAGATCTTAATTTCAATGATATAGAAACGTTCGACATTCTGAAAGATGCGTCTGCGGCATCAATTTACGGCTCCCGTGCTGCTGGTGGGGTAGTTTTAATTACTACTAAAAAAGGCCGTGCAGGCAGAACAAATCTGGGAGTAAATCTTCAATATGGTTCTAATAAACCTACTGGTTACAGAAGCTTTTTGGATGCAAGACAATATGTGGATCTATTAAGAGAAGCTGCAATCAATAGTGATATCATTGAAGGAGTTGATCCATTAGACCCAGCACAATATGCAGGTTCATGGTTACAGTTTGCAGAAAACAGGCTTACCCGTTATTCTGGTTATTCAAACTGGAGAAATTTAGAAACAAACACAGACTGGCAAAAAGAAGCTTTTAATCCAGATGCAAATACTAAAATGGTTGATATAACGGCTTCTGGAGGAAATGATAAAACTAAGTTCTATATCAGTGGTGGGTTTAATGATATTGATGGTATTTTGATCCTGAATAATTTTGAACGTATATCAACACGGTTTAACCTGGAGCATGATGCAAGTGATAAAGTAAAGATTGGAATCAATCTTGGTGTATCCCGTACAGTTGGTAATAGAAACAACCTGGATAATGCTTTTCAAACGCCTATGCAGTTAGTGGCATTGGCACCTATAACTCCTGTTAGGGATTTGAATGGTGTTTTATATGACCGTCCGGTTACTACTTATTATAATGGATTGATTGAAACGGAGAACTCAAAATATAAGTCAACTACTTTTAGAAATATTGGTAATGTATTTCTGGCTTATAAATTAACAAAAGCTCTTACTTTCAGATCTGAGTTTGGTGCAGATATTCAGTCAGTAAATGATGTATTGTTCAGAGGATTTAGAACATTAACTGGTCTCTCAACGAATGGTTATGGTCAATCTGATTGGTTCCGGAATTTTACAACCAATACCAACAATTATTTTAGCTATACTAAAACAATTGCACAGAAGCATGATATTGATGCAACACTTGGAATGTCGTATCAAAAATTCACTCAAGATTTTTCTAGTGTATTTGGTGAAGATTTCCCTGTTGAAGATTTACAAACACTGGCAAGTGCCGGTCGTATAACTGGTGGTAGTACTACTAAAACAGAATCTGCAATCGTATCATATTTTGGACGGGCTAACTACAAATTTAATAATAGGTATTTATTCTCTGCAAGTCTTCGTGCAGATGGATCTTCCAAATTTGGTAAGAACAATCGCTATGGTTTATTCCCAGCAGTTTCTGCAGGATGGGTGTTAAGTGAAGAGAATTTTCTTTCATCATCAAAACTTATTAGCTTCCTGAAAATAAGGGGTAGTTATGGCGCTAATGGAAATGATCAAATTCCCAACTTTGCGCATTTGGGATTATTTGGTGCAGGTAAATTTAATAATCAATCAGGTCTTGTACCCACCCAATTGCCAAATCCAGATCTGACTTGGGAAAAAAATAAGCAACTTGATATCGGTATAGATTTCGGTTTGTGGAACAATCGTATTAGCGGTGAAATTGATTACTATGTTAGAAACACGGAATCTCTTCTATATAGCGTTCCGGTACCAGGAACATCAGGGTTTACTACACAGCTTGTTAATATTGGTGCCATGCAGAATAAAGGGATTGAATTTGTATTGAATTCTACCAATATTAAAAGCAGGAGTTTTACCTGGACAACAAATTTTAACTTAGCAAAAAACTCAAATAAGATTACTAAGCTTGATGGGGATCAAACTACCATACCGGGTAATGATGGTCGCTTCCTGAATTCTCTTATAGTTGGAGAGGCAATTGGCGTATTCTATGGCCCTAAATTTGCCGGAGCAGATCCTGCTAATGGTGATGCACTCTATTATCTTGCTGATGGAAAAACTACAACCAATGATTACAATGATGCAGCACCTTTTGTAGTGGGCAATCCTAATCCTGACTGGATTGGTGGATTAAATAATACATTCAGTTATAAAGGAATTGAATTAGCTGTATTATTCCAGGGTGTATTTGGCAATCAAATTCAAAATGGCGGTGGAGGGTTTATGTCTGCCAGTTTTGATTGGTTTGATAACCAAACAAGCGACCAATTAAACAGATGGCAAAATCCAGGGGATGTTACTCAAGTACCTCAGCTAAGATTAGGTTATGGTAATGGTATCAATGCATCAAGCCGCTATGTAGAAGACGGTGGATATGTTCGTTTGAAAAATGTAACCTTGGCTTATAACATTCCGGCTACATTGCTAACTAAATTAAAGATCCGTTCAGCCAGAATTTTTGCAACAGGAATTAACCTGGCTACATTCACTGATTATACTGGTTGGGATCCAGAAGTTAATACGGATTACCGTGCAGGTAACCGTAACCAGGGTAGCGACTTTTATGCAGCTCCTCAAATCAAGTCTTTAACCTTTGGCATTAACCTCGGGTTTTAACCTTAAAAAAGAAAAATATGAAACGTAACATAATTATATTATCAATACTCTCTCTTTCTATTGCTTCCTGCGATAAAAAGATAGAGCTATTCCCTTACCAAAGTGTCGCAGAAGAAATAGCTCTTACCTCTGATGCTAACGTAAAAAAAGTACTTAACGGTGCTTATGACGGAATTTCAGATGGTGATTTATACGGGGGCAATGTTTTATTATTCTCAGAACTTTTGGCTGCTAATGACGAAATCAGATGGGAGGGAACCTTTAATCAACCTGATGAGATTTGGCAAAAAGCAATGATCACTACTAATAGTTTTGTACGGGATACCTGGTTAGAAGCATATGATGCCATAAACATGGCTAACAATATCCTCAGTGCAATTAGTATCGTAGCACCTGCAGATCAGAATAGAGTTAAAGGGGAAGCCTTGTATTTAAGAGCTAGCATGTATTTCGAATTAGTTAAATTATATGCTAAGCCATATAGTGCGGGAAGTGTGACTACTAATCTTGGTGTTCCATTAGTATTAACTCCTACCAGAGGAATTGACGCATCATCAAAAGTTCCAAGAAGCACTGTTGAGCAAACTTTCACGCAAATTCTTGCAGACTTTAACGAAGCAGAAAGTTTGCTACCATCCATAAATCCTGGATCAAACACAACTACAAGAATGGTTTTTGCTACCAAAGCAGCAGCGGCAGCAATGTTGTCGAGAGTGCATTTGCAAATGGAAAACTACCCTGCTGCCAGAGATGCGGCAAATAGGGCTATCACAGAAGCAACAACGAATGGCAGAAGCTTATCTACTACCTATTCTGGAGCATTTAATAACACTGTTAACTCTGCAGAATATCTTTTTGCAATTCAAGTAAGTGCATTAGATGGGGCTAATAATATGCATTTGTATTGGTCTATTCCATCTTTTGGTGGTCGTGATGGGGATGTATCAATACAACCAAGTCATCTTGCGTTATACAATCCTTTAGATACAAGATTAGCGATGTTTTACACTGGTGCAGGCGATGTACGCAGTGGTAAATGGCAGCAACAATATAGAGTTTTACCAATAATCCGTTTAGCAGAAATGTATCTTACCCGTGCAGAAGCAAACTTCAGGGCAGGTACTGTGGTAGGCGCTACACCAGTTGCTGATTATAATCGTACACACCAAAGAGCAGGATTACCTGCCGCACTTTCAGTAACACTTGCGGATATTCTTTTAGAAAGAAAACTGGAGTTGGCTCATGAAGGGCATGCTATTGCTGATGTGAAGAGATTGAAACTAACCGTAGATGGATTTGCATACAATGCAGATAAATTGGTATTCCCAATTCCTCAACGTGAAGTAGACGCTTCCAGCAATATAGTTACTCAAAATCCTGGTTATTAAAATATCAGGAGAATAGATACTGATAAAAAAATCCCCTCGTTTTAAACGAGGGGATTTTTTTATAATTTAATTTCTTCATCATGCTGGTCGAAGAATTTATATTCGGTCAAATGGTAGTTACTATCTTTTTCCAACCTTGTTTTTTGACCAAATTTCTTTTTCCATTTAGCCATTTTCGTATTCCAGAGCCAACCTTTAGTAAGATATGCGTAGAGGATTGGATGAACCACTAATTTCAGGTTGTTGTTTTTGTGTGTAACAAGATAGCTCAGGTTCTTTTCAATATCATCTTCCAATAATAAGGTAGACGAAATTTTGCCGGTGCCATTACAACTTGGGCAAACCTCTTGTGTATTGATATTCATCTCCGGCTTCATCCGCTGCCGGGTAATTTGCATAATGCCAAATTTGGAGATAGGAAGAACAGCATGTTTAGCCCTGTCGGGACTCATGAACTCTTCCATTCTTTCTACCAGCTTCCGTTTGTTCTCTGGCAGCTTCATATCAATAAAATCAACAACTATAATACCACCCAGATCTCTCAAGCGAAGTTGCCGTGCAATCTCTTCTGCAGCTTCCAGGTTTGTTTCCAGTGCATTTTGCTCCTGGTTATTGCTTACACTTTTATACCCACTGTTTACATCTATTACATGTAAAGCTTCCGTGTGTTCAATAATGAGGTAAGCACCGCTATCCATATTCACCGTTTTACCAAACGAAGATTTTACCTGCTTGGTAATACCAAATGAATCAAAAATAGGGGAGCCGTTTTGGTAGAAAGAAACGATATCCGCTTTTTCAGGAGCGATACGTTGTATATAATTTTTGGTGTCCGCAAATATGTTGCGGTCGTTTATAACGATCTTATTGAAATCTTCATTTAGCAGGTCACGCAGCATGCTGGTGGCCTTTGTTTGCTCACTCAAAATTTTTGCGGGAGCAACAGCATTCTTCAAGTTCCGTTGAATTACTTTCCACATTTCAATTAATGCAGACAGATCTTCATGTAATTCGGCTGTGTTTTTTCCTTCCGCAGCAGTTCTTACAATTACACCAAAGTTTTTTGTTTTAATTGCTTCTACAATCTTCTGTAATCTTTTTCTTTCTTCAGAAGAGTGAATTTTGCGGGAGACTGCAACGATATCATTAAAAGGTGTCAATACCACAAAACGACCGGGTAAGGATAGTTCACAGCTTAATCGTGGACCTTTGGCAGCAATTGGTTCTTTTAAAATTTGAACCAGCACATTGGGTTTGCCGCCCAATACTTCGTTTACTTTTCCTGTTTTAATGATCTCGGGTTCGATAGTGAATTTGCTGAAGTCAAGACCATCATCGCTTTTATCTTGTATGCTCATGCTCGTAAACTTGAGCAATGATTTGGCATACGGACTCAGGTCAGTATAGTGAAGAAAAGCATCTTTTTCAAACCCTACATCTACAAAAGCAGCATTGAGACCGGGTATCAGTTTTTTTACCTTACCCAAATAGAGATCACCTACGGCAAAACGGGC
>LNFJ01000162.1 GCA_001464625.1 Bacteroidia bacterium Ga0077558
CATCTACATGTATCATTGTTCGTTTATCGATCACATAAGTTATTTGTGCAATAGCTTTTACTGCCGTCTTCACTTCTTGCCGCCCTATGCTGGCTAAAAATCCCAACCGCCCAAAGTTGATACCCATGACGGAGATATTTTTTTCTCTAACCAATGTAACGGTATCGAGCAATGTTCCATCGCCACCCAGACTTATAATAAATTCAACATCATCAGTAATATCTTCTGAAAGTGAAAATGTTTTTGTGTCAGCAGGAAGATTGATGCTATCTTTTATTTGTTCAAAATAATGCTGAAAGATTACCGGCTCAATTTTTTGGTGTGAAAGTTCATCAAAAAAAATTTGTACGTCTTTTAGCTGGTCTTCTTCTATTATCCTGCTATATATGGCTGCCTTCATAATTGATTAAAAGATTGTTTTCCGGTGTATAAATATACCGTTTTGTCCTAACTGGTTAAATGTCCATTCCAGTTTGAATGTAACATCATAAAAGGAAAGTATATCAATTCCAAAACCGCCGGAATAAAGCATTTGGTTTGATAAAGTATTTTCGCCGGGCTCCGGATTATGAACGTAACCTGCATTGCCAAATACTTTTGCAAAAATGCGGAAAGGAATTCGTTGTGCTTCTTTACCTTTTTTAATGGGTGGTATCCTCACATTAAAATTGAATAGTTCACGGGTAAGAGTAGTTTTTAAATAACCGCCAGCAACTCCATCTACCACATAATATTCATAACCCTGCATAAACACATCGCCATAACCTAGAAACCGCTGGTTAAAATAAGGTTGTTTAAATGGTAGTTTAATCCCTCCGTATGCATTAAGGTTTAAAAAAGTCTTTTTCAATAACGGCCAGTAAGCAGATCCTTTTGCGGAAAGCTGCCATAGGTTTATTGTTTTGTCGAAACCACTTTTACCAAAGAATACTTGTGCTGCAAAACCTTTGGTAGGATAAGGAATATAATCAAGATCGAAAAAAGTCATGTTATAATAAAGCCATGGAAATCGAACACTGTTTCTGCCTTCCTTAAAGTAAGTTGGATTTAATGACACAATAGTGTCATTGATCTTCTCCGAATTATAGCCAACACCAAAACTGTGTCTTGTATTAATTGCCTTTCTATAAGTAAGACCAAGACTGGTTGTTACAAAACTGCGCAAATACACATCGCTGTTCTTTATAAAAACCTGCTTGTCATCAATTGTATTATAATTTATTTCCCTGTTTTTGCCGTATGCAAAAACAGCATTCAATCCCCATTTCATTTTCTTATCAAAATATAACCTGTCGTAACTGAATGAAATTTGTTTAGTATAACCTGCACCAAGAGTGAGTCTAAGTTTATCATTATTACCCGTAGCATTGTTGTACAAAACCTTAACGCCGTAGTTTACCCGACTAAGACTTGCTTTTTGTTGTATCAACCATTGATTAAGATTTCTATCAACTGGTTTTAAATAGGGCAAGGGAAAAATATACCATCGTTCTTTTACTTCAACAGTAATGTTTACTTTATGACCTTCGAAATTTTTGGCCGCCACTATTACTGTATGAAAAAGGGTGGTGTTCATTAACTGGCGGCGGGCAGCTTCAAATTTTGTTACCAGGTCTTGCAACGGGTATTCATCGCCGGACTTTAATGGAATTTCACGGAGAATGATTGCTGGTCTGGTTTTTTTATTCCCCGAAATTATAATGTCGCCAACTATGTAGGATTGAACGGTTTTAACAGACGTGTCGGACAAAGGTAGTTCAACAATGGGTTGTTGCGCTGTCAACACAGAACAGTGAGCTAATAATATAAGCAACCAAATTTGATATTTTTTTTTCCGCAACATTTCTTGCTTCAGAAGAATATCTAAATTAACCTGATTTTTTGATTGAGCCGGTAAAAGAAAGGAAAGACATCAGATCTTGAGGTAATTCATCAGGTTATCGTAATTCGTACGTAATTCGTTGGTGTATAATTCTTCGCCAAAAAAATATTTTACATTATACTCATATCGTTGAAAAGTAGCTACTATATCGGACACTTGCGGTTTATTGATGCGGATGGTAACCTGCATCAATCCTGTTTCCGCATCATTGGTAGTATTTAATTGGGTGATCTGTGCATCATTGGTTTCAACCAGTTTGCTTATTTCATTGAAAGAATACTGGTTGCTTTCCATTTCTATTACAATGAGGCCGCCGGGCTCATTGAGACTCATAAATTCAGAAGCCTGACGAAGTAAGTTGTTGTAAGTTACTGTACCGGCTAAATCGTTATCCTCTGTAATTATTGGCACCACACTCAATCCGTTTTCTGCTGCAATTTGTACTGCGGTTAAAAAATGTGCATTTTCTTTTACTGCTATCGAAGCAAAAGATTGTTCTAATTGATCTAATGTAAAATGATCGTTATCTGTTTGCAGTAAATCATCTTCGCTTATTAATCCAACATATTTTTCGCCATCCACAATTGGTAAATGAGTAACCTGGTTATCATTCATCAGTTGTAAAGCCTGGTACACTTTATCGTGAAAGTGCAGGTATGGTAATGTTTGAGAAAGTAGTTCCCGGATTAACATGGATAGCGGCTTGTTTTCAATGAGACATCAACGACTAGCTAACTGTTGCAGGCTCATTCTGTTTTTTCAAAAATTTGTGCAGGATGGCATTGAATTCATCGGGTACTTCCATCATTGGCGCATGGCCACATTTGTCAATAAAATGTAATTCGCTATTTGGAATCAACTTATTAAATTCTGTAGCTACAAATGGTGGAGTAATAGTATCATTATTGCCCCAAACCAGTAATGTTGGTTGTTTGATCTGGCTTAACTCTTCACCTAAATTATTACGAATAGCACTTTTTGCTAGTGCAATAATTTTGATAACTTTTAACCGGTTATTGGTAATGCCTAACACTTCATCCACCAACTCTTCGGTTGCCATTGCGGGATCATAAAAAGTCAGTTCGGTTTTTTTTCGGATATATTCTCTATCCCCTCTTTTAGGATAACTATCGCCCATTCCATTTTCAAAAAGGCCGGAACTACCAGTAAGAATCACCGTTTTTATTCTTTCAGGATGTTTGAGCACATGTACTAAACCTACATGCCCGCCCAAAGAATTACCTAGCAAGTGAACTCCTTCAAGATCTCTCGCTTCTAAAAAGCGGTTTACAAATTTGGCTAACCCTCCAACAGAAGTATGCAGCAGATCCATTTCAAGCAATGGTAACATCGGTACTACCACTTTGTAATGATGTCTGAAATATTCAATAAGAGGCGCAAAGTTGCTTAATGCACCAAACAGGCCATGCAGCAGCACCAACGGTTCGCCGTCGCCTTCCTCTATAAACTTAAACTTATCGTGTTGTTTGATTTCGTATGCCATGGCAGTCAATTCTGAATCGTGCCGTCAATGACGGCTTTTCTACGTTGCTAAAGTAGTCGTTTTGCCGCAAAAAATGGCCGGTTTCCTTTATAAAAGATGGCGAATCAGCTAAATAGAGGCATAAATGATTGATTTAAAAAAATGTTATCCCGGCTTACCAAGGTTCTGTATAGAGTTATTACACAAAAACCCAATATAATGCTATCGGTAAAAGGGTGCTTACCGAAGTGATATTTGTTTTGCAACACCATCAAAAAATTGCTCTAACTCGGCAAACATATCCTTGAAAAGGGGAATAATAGTTGCAAAACCGTTAATAGCTTTCGGACCCCAGGGTTGAACATATGAATAGGTAACAGATTTTTCAATCGTTTCTGGTTCAATTAAACTCATTTGCTCTGCATAGAAAAGCAAAACGCTAAATACAATTGTATAAATCACTGCATACAAAAGAATACCGCCCAACCTGTTCAACCAACCAAGCATTACCACTTCAATCGTACGTTCAATAGCATTGGCACCAAGGCGAATCAATAAAACGATAACTATAAAAACTACGGCAAAGGAAATAACCGGCAACCACTCTTCTGAAACTTTTACTGCTTCGCCAATATATTTTGCCACGACCGCTGAAAGTTTCATGGCTGCTGCTAAGCCGATGATAACTGCCACTAAAGAAAATAATCCCACTATCAGCCCACGTTGATAACCTTTAAAGATGGCTAATACAATCACAACAGCAAAAATCAGATCAATAATCATTAACTGCTTTAAAAGGTTAAACGCCCCGGCTTTGTGTTTAGGATTTTGGAAATGCTAAAATCATCTTATTGTTTTAAACCCATTCTGAGTTACTAAAGCCGGTGTTACTTCGCCAGTAATTCTTTTACTAAACCGGAAATCATTTTTCCATCTGCTTTTCCGGCTAATTGCTTGGTAGCAGCACCCATTACTTTCCCCATGTCAGCAGGAGATGATGCCCCTACTTCCGTAATGATTTTTGTAAGTGCTTCCTTTACTTCGTCTGCAGACATTTGCTTGGGCAAAAATTTTTCTATCACTGCAATTTCTTCTTCTTCTTTTTTTGCTAACTCGGGTCTGTTTTGTTGCTGAAATATTTCCAGTGAATCTTTTCTGCTCTTCACTAATTTCTGCAACAATTTAATTTCATCATCTTCAGAAATTTCCCCTTTGGCTCCTTCTGAAGTTTTTGCAATGATGATGGCGGCCTTGATAGCACGAAGGCTTCTAAGACCAGCTTCATCCTTAGCTAACATTGCTGTTTTTAATTCGGTCATTATTTTTTGTTCCAAAGACATATGAAATAGTTTATAGTTAGTAGTTTGTTGTTTATAGTTTTTCCCTAAAGCTATTAAGTACTCTTCGAACTTGAACACTCCCGACTCATGACTAACGACTCCCAACTCACTTAATCCGCTTTATTCTCTTTTAAATTCTTTGCTTTGAATTTTTCGTAAAAGTCGTGGGCAAATTTTTTCATTTCTTCTACCTGCTCAGTGTATTTAGTGGCACGGCCATAGGTATCAGCCATTGTCATCATCGTTTGAAAAAAGAAGTCGGCCATTTCGTCTACCATCATATCTTTTGTCCATAGGTCAATCCGTAAAGCTGCTTTATCCGCACTGTCCCAAAAAGAGATCATCATTGCTTTAGCTTTTTGTGCATGTTCAGCACTGGTATCGGAGGCACTCCAGGAAATAGAATCCGGAACCCGGTTCTCATCTGTTACTACATCTATTGTAATTGTTGACTTATTCATAATCGGTCTTCCTGCCGGAAGTGTTTTTAATTTAAAGGATGCAAAGATAGGAACACGGATGACACTGATTGGAGCAGATTACTACCGACTATTTTCTACCGCTTTTACAATTGATTGCCAGAGCAATGCCGCTGTTTTATCCCAATTATATTCTGTGGCGGTACTCTTTCCCTTTTCTACTAATTGGTTCCGCAAATTTTCATCTTTATACAACAACATCATTTTATCTGCAATATCCGTGTGGCTTTCCGGATCAATATACAAAGCAGCATCTTTTGCTATTTCCTGCATAGCAGAATTGGCCGAAGTAATAACAGGCACATCACATCTCATAGCTTCCAATACAGGCACACCAAAACCTTCAAATAAAGATGGATATATAAGTCCATAGGCAGCTCCGGTAATTTTTACGAGTTCTACTTCATCAACATAACCTGTCATCACTACATCATCTCTATATTTATAGGATTTTAAACTTTCGATAAAAGATTCATATTTCCAGGCAAGCCTTCCTGCCAGCACCAATTTCATATTTGTCTTTTGCCTTTTCTTAAAAAGAGAAAATGCTTTTAGCAAATTCATTAAATTTTTTCGGGGATGAATTACTCCAGTGTAGAGAAAATATTCCTTTCCATCCGTGTATTTACTTTTAATGGAAATTTTATCCTCCTCACTGCATGGCTTAAAAAGTTCTTTAGCGGCACTAAATACTACATCAATCTTAGTTGGGTCAATTTTGTACTGACTAATAATATCATTTTTTGAAAATGAAGAAACAGTGGCGATCGCTGCCGTCCTTTCAAAAAACTTAGGTGTATATTTTTTATAAAATGATACATGTGATTTATTATTGAAAGAAGGATAATGCAAAAAAGCAAGATCATGTATTACCAAACATTGTGGCAGTTTTGTTCTGAGTGAGCAAATTCCATCGCAGGATACAAATACATCAGCTTTATATTTTCGTAATAATGCCGGTATTTTTATATCGTACCGGTATTTCCAAAGCAAAGGTTGTCTTGAAGCCGGTCCTGCTATAACAGCCTTTACATTTTTTTCAAATACAAAACTTTCATCATAGGGTTGGTCGAAAATAAAAACAAATGAATGCTCCGGGTGATTTCGCACAATTCTGCTGAAAGTCTCCTGTATAAAATACCCATATCCTTCCAGGTAATTTTTCAGTAAAAATCTTGTGTTAACGGCAATTGTCATCGGTATCTGCAAAGGTATTGGTTGCTATCGTTATTTTCTTAGTAAAACCACACAAGTGTTGATGTAAATAAAATAAATATGCTTTGACATTTACCAATTTGTTTTACTAACCAGCTGCATCTTGTTTTACATATCACTGCTGCAACTTATGCAAGAAGATTTGCTGTGGATATTCGTTTAATACGGTTTACAATATCGGGCAGTTGTACAATTGATTAAGGCCTGTTCTTCATTTAATTTTATGATACCAATTTAGGTGAAAACCAAAACAGTATCCTATGAAATATACTTATACAAAAACTTTCTCTTTTCTTGTTTTTCTTTTAACTATTAATACAAACATTAATGCGCAGTGCCCAATGGGTTATCCTCCAGGTTCAACAGCATTTGATACTACTATTGCTTTCCCTACGGGCACTACTTCTATACCGGTAAAATTTCCGCAGTTTGATCCGGTTAATGGAATGGTAACATGTGTACGGCTTTGTGTTACTATAACAGGTATTATTGATACGCTGGCTATGCAAAACTATGCAGCCTCTTCGCAAACCGCCACGTTTGTATATACAAGAAATGATCAAATTACCGGGCCCGGCATCATATCCCCTTTATCAAACAGTGCTAATCTTACCTATGGACCTCCGGGCAATATATTAACTGCCTATGATGGTATACCTGGTGCCGGTACCGATTTTTATTCGATGGCAGATGATACTATTTTGAATGAACAACTTTGCAGAACCATCAGTGATTCAGCAACCATTGTTCAGTTTTACGGGCATGATAGTGTTACGTATAATTATGATATTAATGTATCAACCAATGCTACTATTACCGGTGGAAGCAGCAGCACCCTCGTACTTACTTCTGCATTGGTAAACTTTCATTTTGAATATTGTACCTGCCCTAT
>LNFJ01000163.1 GCA_001464625.1 Bacteroidia bacterium Ga0077558
CTGTAATCAGCTTTGCTGTTGCTATCAATAGAACGCTGTGATTCTTTTCCAGCAGCAACACTTTCATAGAGTTCGGTAAAAACGGGCTTTGTAGCATCACGGAATTTTTTCCACCAATCTAATGCACCACGTTGAGCAGTAGTAGAACAATTAGCATACATCCAATCCATTCCGTTTTCAGCAACGAGTGGCATTAATGATTGAGTTAATTCTTCTACCGTTTCATTGAACGCTTCAGAAGGAGAGTGGCCTTTTGAACGTAAGACATCGTATTGTGCAGCAAAAATTCCTTGTATTGCTCCCATCAATGTTCCTCTTTCACCAGTTAAATCGCTATATACTTCCTTCTTAAAATCAGTTTCAAATAAATAACCACTGCCTACGGCAATACCTAACGCAACAACTCTTTCAAAAGCTTTGCCGGTTGCATCCTGGTAAATGGCATAGGAGCTATTTAATCCACGGCCTTGTAAAAACATTCTGCGCAATGATGTGCCAGAGGAACGATGCCAGTTTGTTCATTGAACGTAACACCAAATCCATGAGAGAAGTATAATGCTTTTCCCGGCGTTAAATGTTTTTGTACGGTTGGCCATAATGCAATTTGTGCAGCATCACTCAACAGGTAACAAATAATAGTACCACGTTGCAATGCTTCTTCAATTTCAAACAAAGTTTCACCAGGTACAAAACCATCTTTAATAGCTTTATCCCATGTTTTTGAATCTTTACGCTGACCAACGATCACATTGATACCGTTATCTCTTTGATTCAATGCCTGGCCCGGGCCTTGTACGCCATAGCCAATAACCGCTACTGTTTCATTTTTCAACACTTCTTGAGCTTTGCTCAATGGAAATTCTTCCCTTGTTACTACGTTTTCTTCAACGCCGCCGAAATTTAGTTTTGCCATTGTTATTTGTTTTGCCCCCAACCCCTAAAGGGGGTTAAGGAAGTTTACGATTGTTGATTTATTTTTTATTTATACTTTTGACTTTTTCTATTTAAGTGTTTTGTTGACCTAAGTCTCCCCTTTAGGGGAACAAGGGGCCTCACATACTAAATACTTCATCTTTCTTATCCAAAAATTCATTCTCTATCGCATCTTCACCCGGTTCCTTGTATTCAAACTCTTTTAATCTTTCATGAAAATCACTGCTGCCTTTAATGATCGCTACTCTTGCACTGCGAACAAATTCTATTAGTCCATAGGGTTCTAGTGCTTTTATCAGATTATCAGTTTCTTCCCGATGACCAGTTGTTTCAAAAACAGTATAATCTTTTCGGATAGCCACAGCTCTTGCACCATATTCTCTTAGCAATCTTTCGACTTTTACTTTTTCAGCAATAGCATCTGTGCTTACTTTATACAAAGCCAGTTCCTGCCAAACGATCTCGTCTTCTGTATTGTAATACGCTTTTAATACTTCCACTTGTTTTTCAATCTGTCGGCAAAGTTTGCTTACCACATCTTCTGTTTCATTTATAACAATAGTAAAGCGATGTACACTGTCCACTTCTGTGGGAGATGTGTTCAAGCTCTCTATATTGATCTTTCTTCTGGAGAAGATGATCGCAATACGGTTCAGTAAACCGATCTGGTTTTCTGTATAGACTGTTATGGTATATTCTTTCTTTTGCATTTTTCTTTGTTTAAATTTCTTCCTTACATAATACACATTCAGCTACTCCTCGACCCTGCGGTACCATTGGGAATACATTATTATCTTTGCCTACCATTACTTCTAGTAAATAACTACCGTCATTTTTCAGCATTTCTCTTAACGACGATCTTAGTTCTTCTCTTTTGCAAACACTCTTTCCGGGTATACCAAACCCTTTGGCCACTTGCACAAAGTCAGGACTGGTGATATCCACAAACGAATATCTTTTTTCATGAAAGAGTTGCTGCCATTGACGAACCATTCCAAGAAACTGGTTGTTGAGAATGATGATCTTTACATTTGGTTTGAATTGCATGATCGTTCCCAACTCTTGCAATGTCATTTGAAAACCACCATCACCAATAATAGCAACCGTTGTTCTGGATGGATCGCCATATGCGGCACCGATAGCAGCAGGTAATGCATAACCCATTGTTCCCAATCCGCCACTTGTTACATTGCTTTTTGATTGATTGTATTTTGCATAGCGACAAGCTACCATCTGGTGTTGCCCAACATCTGTAACGATGATCGCATTACCTTCGGTTAATTCATTCAACAACTTTATCACTTCTCCCATTGTGAGAATATCTGTAGAGGGGTCGAGTTCTTCTTTTATTACTTTGCCTTCTTCTTTTTGTTTGTACTCATTGAATTTTTTCAACCATTGCGGATATACTTTTTGTTCAATTAGTTCGGTGAGTAAAGGCAATGTTTCTTTACAATCACCCCACACCCCAACAGTAGCTTTAACATTCTTATCAATTTCCGAAGGGTCAATATCTAAATGAATAACTTTTGCCTGTTTGGCATATTTATCCAAACGACCAGTTACCCGATCATCAAACCGCATACCTACAGCGATCAATACATCGCATTCATTCGTCAATACATTTGGTCCGTAGTTGCCATGCATTCCCAACATACCAACACCCAAAGGATGATCAGTTGGAATAGCACTCATACCCATAATAGTCCATGCTGCAGGGATACCAGCTTTCTCAATGAATTTTTTAAATTCTTTTTCAGCTTTGCCCAGTATCACACCCTGTCCGAATATAACAAATGGTCTTTCTGCTTCATTGATCAACTTTGCCGCTTCTTCTATGTATTCTTTTCTAACGATTGGCTTAGGACGATAGGATCTTATATGATCACATTTGTTGTAACCACTGTAGTCAAACATTTGCAATTGTGCATTCTTTGTAATGTCAATTAATACAGGTCCGGGTCTTCCGCTGCCAGCGATATAAAAAGCTTTTGCTAGTACAGAAGGTATCTCTGTTGCATCTGTTACCTGGTAGTTCCATTTAGTTACAGGTGTAGTAATGTTGATCACATCTGTTTCCTGGAAAGCATCAGTACCGAGCAAATGAGCAAACACCTGACCTGTGATACAAACAACAGGAGTGGAGTCGATCATTGCATCCGCTAAACCAGTAACAAGATTTGTTGCACCGGGTCCGCTGGTTGCAAACACAACACCCGTTCTTCCGCTTACTCTTGCATAACCTTGTGCTGCATGAATAGCCCCTTGCTCATGCCGCACCAATATGTGTTGTAGTTTTTCTTTGTAATCATACAATGCATCATAAATAGGCATGATGGCTCCACCGGGATAACCAAAAATAGTTTCCACTCCTTCAGCAATGAATGCTTCGAGTACGGCAACTCCTCCACTTACCTGTGCAGGTGCGGTTGAAGTTTTCTTTTCTTTTTTTATTGTAAGCGTTTCCATACTGAATATTTTAAGCTTCATCTGTTACACAACCCTGGTCGGCTGACTTAACTGATCTTGCATATTTGAATAAGATTCCTTTTGTTGCTTTCAATGCGGGTTGTTTCCAGTTTTTTCTTCTGGCAGCAATTACATCATCACTTACTTTTAATGTGAGTGTATTTTTGGTTGCATCAATTTCAATGAGGTCATTATCTTCTACGAGTCCGATCAATCCGCCATCAAATGCTTCGGGTGTAATGTGACCAACAACAAAACCATGTGTACCACCGCTGAATCTTCCATCGGTGATCAATGCAACCGACTTTCCTAAACCTGCACCAATGATAGCACCTGTTGGTTTCAACATCTCTGGCATTCCCGGAGCACCTCTTGGTCCGATGTAACGTATCACTACTACATCCCCAGCATGCACTTTGCCCGATTGAATTCCCGCTATCAGATCTTTTTCTCCATCAAATACTCTTGCTGTCCCTTCAAAACGTTCACCTTCTTTACCACTGATCTTTGCCACACTTCCTTTCTCCGCCAAATTGCCGTACAGGATTTGCAGGTGCCCCGTCTTCTTCAGTGGTTGTTCTAACGGGTGAATAATGTCCTGAGCCTTAAAATCAAGATCCGGAACACCTGCTAAATTCTCTGCCACCGTTTTACCGGTTACTGTCAAACAATCGCCATGTAATAAATCATTCTTTAATAAATATTTCATCACAGCGGGTACACCACCATGTTTATGCAGATCTTCCATCAGGTATTTACCAGATGGTTTAAAATCTGCCAATACAGGAATACGGTCACTTATTCTTTGAAAATCATCTTGTGATAATTCTATATCCACACTTTTCGCCATTGCTATTAAATGCAAAACAGCATTGGTACTGCCACCTAATACCATAATGACTGTAATAGCATTTTCAAATGCTTTAAATGTCATAATGTCTTTTGGCGTAATATTTTTTTGCAGCAATATTTTTATCGCTTCCCCAACTGCTGCACATTCATATTGTTTTTCCTCACTCAAAGCCGGGTTAGAAGAGGAGTTAGGCAAACTCATTCCCAATGCTTCAATCGCCGATGCCATTGTGTTAGCCGTGTACATTCCGCCACAGGCTCCTGCACCCGGACATGAATGTTTTACGATGCCTTTAAAATCCGCTTCACTTAAATTACCTGCTATTTTTTGTCCCAATGCTTCAAATGCACTTACAATATTTAATTCTTCACCTTTATAATGACCCGGAGCAATCGTTCCTCCATACAACATGATCGAAGGACGATTCAATCTACCCATCGCCATCACTGCACCGGGCATATTTTTATCACAACCCGGAATGGCAATGATGCCATCATAATATTGTGCACCAGCATTAGTTTCTATGCTATCAGCTATTACATCACGACTCACCAAACTATATCGCATCCCATCCGTACCCATACTAATGCCATCACTCACCCCAATGGTATAAAAACGTAAACCCAGCAACCCATCTGTTGCATTCACTGCTTTACGAACAGTGTCAGACAGATTATTCAGGTGCATATTGCATGGATTTCCATCCCATCCCATACTCACAATACCCACCTGTGCTTTATTAAAATCTTCTTCCTTAAACCCAATCGCATAATACATCGCTTGCGCCGCAGGTTGTGTCGGGTCTTGCGTTAATGTTTTTGAATATTTATTTAGTTCAGTCATTTTATTTTTTTATTACACTAAAAAATAGGCGAAGCGTTTTTCTACTTTAGTGTTGTCATCGTCTGTACTACTATCATCGTCCCTTGCGTCGCACTCTTCATCGTTCTGTAATTCTATTCAGCATTAGGCAACTGCTTTTTCTTCTATTCGAAATTGCTGCTCCAAAACCTTGCATTTATATGCCTGTTGAATTACATAACTCAATGAATCTTCCCAATTCTTTTTAAATTCAACATTATCCAATGAACTCAATGCTACTACTTCTGCTGCAGTTCCACAAAAGAAACCAGCATCAGCGCCTTTCATTTCAGCTGGAGTAAATAGTTTTTCTTCAACAGGAATATTTAATTCCTTGCATAGTTCAATAACTGTTGCTCTTGTTATACCCGGAAGTATATTTCCTTTTGGCGCAGTATACAATACACCATCATTTTCATAAAAGATGTTGGCCCCGCTGCTTTCAGCTACAAATCCATTGCTATCTAAAACCAAGGCTTCATCAAACCCATTATCTTTTGCTTCCTGGCAGGCAAGAATAGAGTTTACATAATGACCGCTCACTTTTGCATCTACATGAAAAGCATCTGCATTAGGGCGACGATAACTGGATGTCATAATTTTCATCTTGTTACTCATATAACCATTCGTCCATTCCCATGTTTCAATAGCGAGATAGGATTCTTTTCCTTTTGATAAAGCCATATTGGGAGAACACAAAACAATCGGGCGGATATATGCATCGGTGAAATTGTTTCGCTTCAGCACTTCGTAGGTTAACTCCATTAATTTCTCCGTGGTATACTCGAATGGTATTCTCATTACTTTGGCTGAATGACGCAGCCTGTCATAATGCTCTTTTCCCTTGAACATTTTTGTACTGCCATTGATAGGATAGGAGCGGATGCCTTCAAATACTGCATAGCCATAATGCAATGACTGGCTGTACAAATCTGTTTTTGCTTCTGCAGCTTTTACAAATTGCCCATTGAAATAGATTACTGTGTTTTCGTTGTAATACATATTCTTGTTTTTGTTCTGATTTACGGGTATAAAAAAACCCGCCTTTTTGGAGGCGGGTTGCTGATATTTTTGTTTTAGTTTTTTATAATCATGCACCACCTCCATTTGAAGATATAATAATGACAACCACAATAATAATTGTAGCTACGCTGGCAATGACATTATATATATTATTCTTCAACATGAAGGATGTATTGTTGTAAATATACACCCGCCGTTTTAAAAAAAGAACTCAGCAAGCAATTTTATTTTTTGAAATGCTAACAATCGTTTATTGTTAGCATTAAATAATTGTCGATTTTCTCAACTCAATATTTTGTGAATTAACAGAGCCTGAAACTTTTCCACTTACAAAGTCACTAATCAATTCTCCAATGGTAGAAGTAAAATAAAAATTAACCGGATCAATATCTTTGGTTACAAATGAATTCATCAAAGTCCAGTTCACCGCTTCACAAACCAGGTTGCCTTCTTCATGCAGGCCGAGGTACTCCAACATCATTGCAGCAGAAAGTATAGAGCCAATTGGATTAGCTATATCTTTTCCGGCAGCTTGCGGATACGAACCGTGTATTGGCTCAAACAATGCAAGTCCGCCTGTGCCGAGTGACGCAGATGGTAATAATCCTAGTGAGCCGCTAATTACACTGGCTTCATCGCTGATGATATCTCCAAACATATTTTCCGTAAGTATTACATCAAACTGCTTTGGATTGAGAATGATCTGCATAGCAGCATTGTCAACAAACATATAATCTACTGTAACATCAGGGTAAAGTGGTGCTAATTCCTGTACCACTTTTCTCCAAAGTCTTGAAGTTTCTAATACGTTAGCCTTATCAACCAGTGTCAATTTTTTTCTTCTTTCAGGTTTTTGTGCAAATTGAAATGCTAAATGTGCAATGCGTTCAATTTCATTGCGGGTATAGGTACATTCATCCGTTGCTTGTGAACCATCATCGGCCGTTTCTTTTTTTCCAAAATATATACCACCTGTTAATTCTCGAAAGATGATGAAATCAACTCCCTCTATATTCTTAGCTTTTAGTGGCGACAAATGAAAAAGCGAAGAGTAAGTCTTTATTGGCCGGATATTAGCATATAGTTGCAACGATTTTCTCAGCTTTAATAGCCCCTGCTCTGGTCTTACTTTGGCAGTTGGATCGTTATCATATTTCGGATGACCGATAGCGCCAAATAATATCGCATCACTATTCAAGCAAACTTCAATTGTTTCATCGGGTAGCGGGTTGCCGGTTTTGTCTATGGCATCCGCACCCATCAGGCAATAGGTGTATTCAAATTCATGATTATAATGTTCTGCTATCGCATTTAAAATGCGGATAGATTGTTGTGTTACTTCAGGACCGATTCCGTCTCCTTCTATTACTGCAATTTTCTTTTTCATGGTAGTTTATGCTCTTTGGGTTTCGAATTGTTGTATATCTTCTTTTATACTTATTAAGTAATCAATATCATCATAGCCGTTTAGCAGGCATGTTTTCTTGTAACTGTTAATGTCAAAGCTGTCACTTTCTCCGGTAGAGTTAATCGTAATGGTTTGTTTCTCTAAATCAACAGTCAGTTCCGTATTATTATCCTGCAAAAAAATTCGTTGTAGAAAATCCTCACTTACCTGTACTGGCAAGACACCATTGTTTAGTGCATTATTCTTAAATATATCTGCAAAGAAGCTCGATATTACTACCCGGAAGCCTGCATCAAGAATTGACCATGCGGCATGTTCTCTCGAAGAACCACAACCAAAGTTTTTTCCTGCTACTAATATCTCTCCATCAAACTGCGACATGTTCAACGGAAAATCTGCTCTTGTTTTTGATTCATCATCATTATAATACCGCCAATCTCTAAAAAGATTTTTGCCGAATCCGTCTTTAGTTGTTGCTTTTAAAAAGCGGGCAGGTATAATCTGGTCCGTATCAATGTTTTCGATATTGATTGGAACGAAACGACTCTTTACTATATTCAATGGTTTAGACATCAGTAATTATTAATGAATAATTATTAATTTAAAAGTTCTCTTACATCAGTTACTACTCCTGTAATGGCTGCTGCTGCTGCTGTTAACGGACTTGCCAATAATGTTCTTGCACCGGCACCTTGTCTTCCTTCAAAGTTTCTGTTACTGGTACTGATACAATATTTACCAGCCGGAATTTTATCTTCATTCATTCCCAAACAAGCAGAACAGCCCGGTTGCCGCAATTGAAATCCTGCTTCTTCAAATATTTTATCAATTCCTTCTGCTATTGCTTGTGCTTCTACCTGTTTGCTGCCAGGAACGATCCATACTTCTACATCGGCTGCTTTCTTTTTTCCTTTTACAAAGGAGGCGACCATTCTCAGATCTTCTATTCTTGAATTAGTACAACTGCCTATGAATACATAATCAATTTTCTGTCCTTTGATAGTTGCTCCTTGCTCTAATCCCATATAGGCCAACGATTTTGACAAACCTGATCTGTCATTATCATTGATGGTCTCTGTTGTGGGAATTGTTTCTGAAACACCAATTCCCATTCCCGGGTTGGTACCATAGGTTATCATCGGCTGAATATCTTCTGCCTTGATAAAAATTTCTTTATCAAAATTTGCATCGGCATCTGAATACAGTTCTTTCCATTCGGATAATTTTTTATTCCATTCAGCTCCTTGAGGTGCAAATTTTCTTCCGTTGATATAGTCAAATGTTGTTTCGTCCGGTGCTATTAATCCGCAACGGCCACCCATTTCAATACTCATATTGCAAATGGTCATTCTAGCTTCCATACTTAATGAACGGATCGCAGAACCTGCAAATTCTACTGCATAGCCCGTAGCACCACTAGCAGTAATTTGTGATAATATATACAGCACAATATCTTTTGATACTACTCCTTTGTTCAATTCGCCGTTAATCGTAATTCGCATCAACTTTGGTTTGCTCTGCAACAAACATTGTGAAGCAAAAACCATTTCCACTTCACTGGTACCAATACCAAATGCAATAGCCCCAAATGCACCGTGAGTAGAAGTGTGGCTATCGCCGCAAACAATCGTCATGCCCGGTTGTGTAATACCTAACTCCGGCCCTATAACATGAACAATGCCCTGGAACGGATGTCCAAGGCCATACAATTCAATACCATGTTCTGCGCAATTCTGAATTAACGCTTCTACCTGTTTTCGGCTCAAGTCTTCTTTAATAGGCAAATGCTGATTCAGGGTAGGTACATTGTGGTCTGCAGTTGCAACAACTTGTTGTGGTCGTAAAACTTTTAGTCCTCTTTTATTCAATCCGGTAAATGCCTGGGGACTGGTTACTTCATGAATAAAATGCTTATCAATGTATAGAACGGAAGGGCCATCGTCAATTGTTTTAACGATATGCGTATCCCAGATCTTTTCAAATAATGTTTTTGACATTTTGTTTTTTGTTTTTCATGCAAATCCGCAAGGGATTCTTCTAAGCCACAACCGCATTCGACTGGTGTTGTTTTCCCATTGTCTGCAAGTCGCCGTCTTCTACTTCTTTTTTACTATCGGCTACTCGTAGAAATTCATTGTATAGAACATCCACATCGTTCCTATCAAATTGGAAACCCAATTTTTGAAAACGATAAGCCAATGCACTGCGTCCGCTTCTTGCAGTTAATACAATTTTGGAACTATCAGCACCTACTTCTTCAGGGTTGATAATTTCATAGGTCAACGCATCTTTCAAAAACCCATCCTGGTGAATACCGGATGAATGTGAGAATGCATTGCTGCCAACAATTGCTTTATTCGGCTGCACCGGCATTCGCATGGTATCTGATACAATACGGCTCAGCGGATTCAATTGTTTTGCATTGATATCAGTATGTAATCCTAAATGCTTGTGTTGCTTAATGATCATCACTACTTCTTCCAACGAAGTATTACCGGCTCTTTCGCCTAATCCGTTAATGGTACATTCAATTTGTCTTGCACCAGCAATAACACCGGCAATAGAATTAGCTGTTGCTAATCCAAGGTCGTTATGACAATGACAGGAGATAATTGCTTTGTCAATGTTTGGTACATTATTAACGAGGTAAGCAATTTTTTCTCCATATTGATATGGAAGACAATAACCAGTTGTATCCGGAATATTTACAACAGTTGCACCAGCTTTAATTACAGCTTCTATAACCTGTGCCAAATAATCATTGTCTGTTCTTCCTGCATCTTCTGCATAAAACTCCACATCGTCGGTAAAGTTTCTGGCCCATTTCACACATTGAATAGCTCTTTGTAAAATATCTTCTCTTGTTGAGTTGAACTTTGATTTGATATGAAAATCAGAAGTACCAATACCGGTATGTATCCGTGGACGAACGGCATACTTCAATGCCTGAGCTGCCACTTCGATATCTTTTTGTACAGCACGACTCAATCCGCATACCGTTGCATTTTTAATTGCTTTTGAAATTTGTGCTACCGATTCAAAATCGCCGGGGGAGGAGATGGGAAATCCAGCTTCGATAATATCTACACCCAGTTCTTCCAATTGAAGAGCCAGTTCTAATTTTTCATTCGTATTCAGTTTACAACCCGGCACCTGTTCTCCGTCACGAAGGGTGGTGTCAAAAATGTGGACTTTTCCTTCTGCCATAATATTTAGATAAATTAGATGAGATAAGAATGCAGGCTGCTTATTTTTGTATTGCTTGCTAGTAATTCAGTTAAATAAACAACCTGCCCGACTAAATTACCCTGAATAAAAGGGCAGTAGAAATCAAAATGAAGCCAATTTTACACCTTGCAAAGGGGTATAATTTGCCTGAAACCCTTTACTGTATTGAGTTTTAAATTTTTGGAATTACGATGGCCAACCGTTCAACAGATGCCTTATTTCAACTGGTTAAGTCGCTGGAAAAGAGTGAAAAACGCAATTTCAAGCTCTACGTAAAGCGAAATACCGCCACGGAGGATCTAAAGATCATCCAGCTTTTTGATGCGCTGGATAAAATGACCGACTACGATGAGAAGCAATTGCTGAAAAAAGCCAAAGGAATCAGCAAACTTCAGCTATCCAATATCAAAGCACATTTGTACAAGCAAATCCTTTCCAGTCTTCGGTTGATAAAGGATGAAGACAATATTGATATTCACTTGCATGAGCAAATGGATTATGCCCGTATCTTATTTAATAAAGGATTGTACCTGCAGAGTCTGAAAGTATTAGAACGGTTGAAAGAAACAGCCAAGGCCTATCAGCAACTTACTTATTTACAACAAGCATTATTTTTTGAGAAAAAGATAGAGACATTATTTATTACAAGAAGTATGCAGGACAGGGCTGATAGATTAGCTACCGAATCGGATGCAGTGAATGCTCAACTTTCTTTAGTAAATCAATTATCTAATTTGGCTTTGCAATTATACAGTTGGTATATCCGCAATGGGCATGCAAGAAATGAAAAGGATTTAAAAAACGTTGGTTCGTTTTACGAAAAACATCTTCCCGGAGAAGCAGGAGCTGCAAAAGGATTTTATGAACAATTGTATTTGTATCAGAGTCATGTTTGGTATGCATTTATACGACAAGACTTTTTACAATACTATCGTTACTCGCAAAAATGGGTTGATTTATTTTCAACTTATCCCGGATTACTGAAAGTAGAAACGGCCAGTTATATAAAAGGAATGCACAACTTAATGGGTGCACATTTCAATTTGATGAACCAGGAAAAACTGGCAAAGAGTATCCGCCAGTTTGAACAATTTACCAAACAAAAGCATTTGGAGGAAAATGAGAACAATCGCATACTGGCTTATCAATATTTATATGCAGCCAGAATAAATCTTTATTTTTTACAAGGCACATTTACCAAGGGACTTCGCATGGTTCCTTTTTTAGAGGATATGCTGAAAGAGTATAATTTGTATTTAGATACGCATCGGGTATTGGTGTTTTATTATAAAATAGCCTGTTTGTATTTCGGCAGTGGTAATAATGAAAAAACAATTGACTATTTAAACCGAATCATTAATCAAAAAGGAGATTTAAGAACCGACTTGCAATGCTATTCCCGTTTGCTGCATTTGATAGCACATTATGAGTTGGGCAATTTTGAAATACTGGAATCGCTGATCAAATCTGTGTATCGCTATATGGCCAAGATGGAAAGTTTAACGAAAGTGGAAGTGGAGATGTTTACTTTTCTACGCCGTTCTTTCCATGTAGGAGCACATGCATTAAAACCTGAGTTTGAAAAGTTATTAGCAAAACTAAAAAAATACGAAGGCAACTCGCTGGAGAGCCGGGCTTTTGTTTATCTTGATGTGATCTCCTGGCTGGAAAGTAAGATCAGCGGCGTAAATGTACAGGATGTGATTCGGGAGAAATTTCTATTAGGAAAGAGAGGAAGAGGTTGAGTAGTTTGTAACCATTAACTTGTCATAATGAAATACCTGATCTATCTTTTATTGATTCTTATTTCCTGCAAGGAAAAAGCCAAAGAAGTTTCTATAGTCGGCAAATGGGAATATGAAAAAATGGAAATGTATAGTGGTCGGCCGATGGATCTTGCAAATCCTGCTATCAGTAAATTACATGAAGACCAGAAAGGCTGGACTTTCTCATTCAGTAAGGACAATGTGTTTAAAGTTACTCATGTAAAGACCGATAAGCCAGAAGAGTTTGTAGCAGAACAACCTTATGAATTGCCGGAGGATAAAAAAAATGTTATCCTGAAAAATAAAGGCCGGCCGGATGAAAAATTTCCGATCATCGAACTATCCGATAGCATTTTGAAAATAAATATTTTCTATAGCGATTCTGCCTATATGGTTTTTAAACGGAAAACTAAATCGTAGCCATTATTAGCTGGCAGCAGAGCTAGTGATTATTTTTTTAATAATTACAATCTGCCCTATGTGGTAATGATAATGTTCAATAACGCCGTGCAGGTTGCGGTAATAGGTCCCGTATTTTTCATGGATAAATATTTCTTCCAATTTATTTTCCGGTAATTGTTCTACAAGGCTGGCAAAGGTTTCTGCTTCGTCCCATGTTTTCTGTACCAGTTTTTCCCAGTCTTCTGCTGATTCAATAGGCGGACAGTTAAAACTATCTTTATCCTTACCATCAAGTGGCAGGCCTTGCAATACTTTTGTAATTACTCCCACATAATAATTCATATGGTACACTAAAATGGCAATGGTATTGAACGAATAAACTTTGGTAGTGGCTTGTTGCCAGCTTATTTCCGCCAGTGTTTCTTTCAGGTTTACGGATGTCCAGTTACCACCGAAGAGGACATCTCTGAAATGTTTTGCTATTTGCGCTGTGGTATTCATATTTTTCTTTTCTTTTTTATATACTGCATTAGTATTTTAAAAAACGCTGTAGGTTGTTCTTCTAAAATTTCATGCCCGCATTGTTCTATTACATGTGTTTCACTAAATCGCAAACTTTCTTTTTGTAAATAGAAAGTAGATTCACCCTGGTCATCCTGCCGGCCATAAATAATAAGGGCCGGTATTTTTAATTTCTTTAATTCGTCGGTAATATCCCATTGGGTTTCCATCACTTCTTTATCTATATACGGGATAGGTTGAAAATTAAAATTGGTAAACAGCGTTTCAAAGTGTTGCTGTGATATTTTAGTCCGGTCATAATACATAGCCCGGATATGTATGGCTATAAATGCCTTATACGCAACAACCTCTTTGCTTAGTGGGTTAGCTCTTTTAAGTGAGTCTAACTCTTTCTCTGTTTTGGTTGAAAATATTTTCTGCAATAGGTTCATAGAATCCAACTCTGCGGCAGACCGCCTCGCATATTGGTTATCGTACAATACATTCCACACTTTATACGAGGGTGGAGCAGAGCAAACCAGTATCAGGTCCGACACAAATCCCGGGTACAACACTGCATAATTCATTACCAGCAAGCCGCCCCAGGACATTCCTAGTAATGTAATTTTTTTATCGCCCCTTTTTTTTCGTAGCTTTTCAATATCCTGCAGGTAGTTGTTGATAGTGATGGTTGTTTCATTGATAGGCAGATCTTTTGATCTTCCCGAACCCCGCTGGTGCAGCAGCACACAGGTGTAAAATGATTTCAGACTATCAATGAACTGCAGGTAGGGATGTTCCGGTGCTTCTCCCGGCCCGCCGGATAAAATGTACAGGGCGGGACCTTTACCGTACTCTTCATAATATAATTTTACGGAGCCGTTCGTAAAGCTTTTTACATTTTGTGCTATGCAGTAATAGGGAGACGATAGTATAAGCAGTAGGAACAGCGCAATGGTGATTGTTGGTTTCTTGTTCAGCAGAACTTGCTTTTTCATACCGCTGTTTTAGGTATTCCAAATTTAACAAAAAAGGGAGTAGGATTGTTTGCCGGTCTGCAGTGCAACTATGATCGTCTGTTGCGATCGAAGGTCTGTTAATTTATTTTCTTCTGGGGAAGATAATAAATTAATCACTCTTCATCGTTCCGTTCGCTACTAAGCATTATGAAAGAGTTCCTATTTTATTAGAAAACCTTTAGTTCTTGTTGTTGGTGTGTCGGTTTAAAGAAGAAAGAGTTTGATTGGGTAATACGAACAACGGTGTAACTCAGCCACATTGCTGCTATCAACTTCCCTTCGAACTTGTTCTGTTATTGATTCCTTTTGGGAACTTGTTTATTTAATCTTACAACTCCCTCAACCAAATATTTTTAAAACTAATCGCTTCACTCGGGTCACCGTGATCCTGAAGTTTAATAGAAGAAGCACCATGTTTTTTGTACGATGGAGTTCCACGGTAAACCGTTATACCTTTTACTTCCACATTGTTTTGTATAAGCACTCCGTTATGAATGGCTGTTACTCTTGCTGCTGATTTTACAGTGCCATCTTCATTAAAACGGGGAGCTGTCCATATTATATCATAGGTCTGCCATTCACCCGGTTTTTTGCAGGCATTCGCAAGAGGAATATGTTGTTTGTAAATACTTCCTGTTTGTCCGTTTACGTAAGTGGTGTTATTATAGCAATCCAATACTTGTATTTCATAACCTTCATCACCGCCGCCGGTACTTGCCAGGAATACACCGCTGTTACCTCTTGCCTGGTCTTTGCCTGTTATGTTTTCAGGAATAAGCCATTCGATATGCAGCTGATAGTCCATGAATTTTTTTTCGGTTTGAATATTGCCGGTACCTTTTTTCACTGTCATGGCTCCATTGGCTACAACCCATTTTGCGGGTTTGGTAGTATCCTTGGTAGAACGCCACTGATCCAGGTTTTTTCCATCAAATAAAATAATGGCATCGGATGGAGCATCGTTATTGGTAGTACCCGGTGTTACTATTTTAGGTACGGGGTTCCATACTTCTGTGAGCTTAGGGTCTGGTGCTTGTGCGAAAGCATTTGATAAAGCTATAGTCAAAAGGGCAGAGAAAATTAATTTTAATATCATAAAGGAAAATTTATTCTGAAAATT
>LNFJ01000164.1 GCA_001464625.1 Bacteroidia bacterium Ga0077558
GAAACTGCATATCCGCCATCACTTTCTCCTTCCGGGCTTTCAAAAACGGGCATGAGATGCAAAAAGTTTACGCCCAGTTTTTCAAAATAATCAAGTTTATTCTGCAAGCTTTTAATAGAGCCGCAGAACCGATCCACATATAAACTCATCCCAGTAATATGATTGCTAAGAAACCAATGTTCTGGTTCCGTTTTTAACTTCTCCAGATCCCGCTGCTTCAACTGAGTAGAACGGTTGGCAAATGCAAAAGCTATTGTTTTCAGCAGTGCTTCAAAAGTATCTTTACCTGCCGGATGGTAAGCATAAATTTTATTAAACAAATTGCTCAATTCTCCCAACTGCTGTTGAAACCGTTCGTTGAATGCAGTGTCAAAAATTATTTCATTTTCTTCTGTTGCTGATACTGTCGTCATCTTATCAACTAAAATTTTTAATTAAATATTTCGCTGCTTAAATGCTTGAAAGCTTCCATAGCTCCAAGATATTCGCAGGTGCGGGCACCAGCTTTATTACCATTTAAAATAACCCCAGCCCATTCCTCATCAGTCATGTTGTTTATGGCGGTTACTGTTTTATCAGCAAGCTGATACAATACTGCGCCAACAAAGGCATCACCGGCACCAGTAGTATCTATTGGTTTTATTGCTATACTGGGTATGACGACTGTTTTGCCATTTACACCTAGAAGAGTACCGTCTTTTCCAATGGTAATTGCAAATACTGCTTTGGTTCTTTGTAAAAATTCGTTGGCCGCATCCGCTATCGTTGCTCTGCCAGTTATCATCAACGCTTCTTCATCACTTACTTTAAAAAAATCGCAACTAGTTAAAAAATTCCAGCTTTGGTCAATAAAAGATTGCTGATCGTCTTTAAATAAAAGTTGCCGGTAATTGGGGTCGAAGCTGATAAAAATATTTTGCTGCAATGCTTTTTGCAACAGCCCCTGGTATGCAGCCTGTAAAGGACCGGGTAAAAATCCGGTCGCAGATCCAAAATGTATTACAGAAAATTCCTTTAAATCGATTCCATCAACTTCTTCCCTGCTTAATTGTCCATCTGCCCCCCGGTTAAAATAAAAATCTCTTTCTCCATTCTCCATTAATGATACAAAGGCGAATGTGGTAAAATGCTTTTCATCCTGCAGCATCCATTTTGTACTTACACCGAATGATTGCATTACATCTATCAAATGCTTTCCAAAAGGGTCAATACCTACTTTGGCTGCCAGTTCTACCTGGCCACCTAATGCGGCTATTGCCGCAGCAACATTAGTAGGTGCGCCTCCGGGTCTTTTTAAAAAATTTTCGCCGTCTGATAATGCTTTGCCTTTGTCGGTGCAAATCATATCAATTAAAGCTTCGCCAATGCAGAGTATTTTATTCATACTTTATAATTCAAAAACAATAGCTTCATAAGGCTTTAACGTTCCATTGTTAGAAGCAGCCGAATAATTATTGATTAGCACTTTTGCTTTGCTGATATCTATACCTGTTGTAACGCTTGCAATACTTTTAGAAAAATTAAGCAGTACTAATAATTTTTTTCCATTCAGCTCCCTTGTGTATGCAAACACATCAGAATTATTTGGATCTACCAAATTAAACTTGCCATAAACCAACACTTCGTTTTCTTTCCGAAGTCTTTGCATTTTACGAAAGTAGTTAAGTACACTGCTGTTATCCTTATCCTGCACAGCTACATTTACTGTTGTATAATTATCATTGGCAGGCAGCCACGATTTTGCATTACTAAATCCTGCGTTTAATGTTGTGTCCCACTGCATAGGTGTGCGGCCATTATCACGGGAAGAAATTTTCATGCCTTCCAAAAAACGTTTTAGATCGCCACCTTTTGCTTTTACCTGTGCATAGTTAGTAAGTAATTCCACATCGTTGTACTGCTCTACCCTATCAAATTTGATATTGCTCATTCCTATTTCATCTCCAAAATAATAATAAGGTGTAGCTCTCATACTTAGTATTAGCGTAGTCAACATTTTGGATGAATAATCCCTGAACTCCGGTGCATCATTTCCCCACCTGGTAAGCATACGGGGTTGATCATGATTGGCCAAATACATCGTTCCCCAACCTTTATCCATAAAAGCACTATCCCATTTTGCATATATACTTTTCCATTTTACAAAATCATACCCATTGGGGTCGGGCATTTTATACTCACCGGGTAAATAGCCAAAATCAATAGCTTCAAAATGATAAGCCATGTTCAATTCTTTGCGGTCTTCATCTACAAATTTTTTAACCCTTTCTACATCGCCCATCGCCTCTGCTACTGTTGCCACATCATACTTGCTTAATACTTCCCTGTTCATTTCCTGCACATAATCATGCAACCGGGGACCACTGGCATAATATAAACCCCAGTTTCCATTGTATTCTTTAGGCAAGGGTGGCCAGGTAGTATCTTTTGATATAAATGCTAATGCATCCATTCTAAAACCATCTACTCCTTTATCGAGCCACATCCGCATCATCTTATAAATATCTTGCCGCAAGGCCGGATTCTCCCAATTTAAATCTGGCTGAAAATCGGCAAAGTAATGCAGGTAGTAAGAGTTCGTTGCTTTATTAAATTCCCAACCATATGCTTTTTCATCAAAAATGCTCCAGCGATAAGGCGGTTCTCCTTTTTCTGCTGGCCACCAATGAAAATAATTATAGTAGGGACTTTCTCTTGACTTACTGGCTTCTTTAAACCATTTATGTTCGCTACTGCAATGATTGAGCACCATATCCATCATTACTTTTATTCCCTTTTCTTTAAACCCTTTTAGCAACGCATCAAAATCGGCCATGGTGCCAAATTGTGGATGAATATTTTCATAGTCACTAATGTCATAACCATTGTCTTTTTGTGGTGATGCATAAATAGGGTTCAGCCATACTGCATCTATTTCTAAACTTTTAATGTAATCTAGTTTTGAGATGATACCTTTTACATCACCCACTCCATCCCCATCACTGTCTTTAAAACTACGTGGATAAATCTGGTATACCGTAGCCTCTTTCCACCATTTTTTTTCGGTGGTATTATTTGTTGTAGCAGGTTTGCTTTTTGATTTGCAGCCAAGGGATGCTAAAACAAAAAACAAAATAACTAAGAGGCTTTTATTAATTCTCATACACTTAATTTAATGACCAGCTGCCGCAGGCAAAACAGCATCACCTGTTATCTTTTTAGATTTAAGAAGTGTAGTAAATATTGCTGCTATTAAAAGAAGTACACCCGCAAATACAATCGCCTTACCGGGGTTATTTCCTAATAAGTGCTTTAGTATATAACCAAAAGTTACCGTCTGCAGCAACATCGGTATTACAATCATCATATTTATCACACCCATATATACGCCATATCTTTCTTTGGGAATTTCACTAACCACCATCAGATATGGAATACCCATCATACTGGCCCAGCCAATACCAAAACCAGTAATGGCAAAAAATAAAAGGGTTTTACTTTCAATAAACGGGAAGACAATGAAACCAAGTCCTGCTAAAACAAGACAAAAGAAGTGAACCCATTTTGGGCTATATTTTCTGGCAAACCCTACCAGTGCAAAAGCAGTAACAAATGTTACTATATTGTACCAACCATTGACGGATCCTGCAAGACTCACTGCCTTTTCATACAATTCTTTGTTTTCTGGTGTGGTATTATACACAGACAACCCTATGCTCTTGGCACTATTTTGCCAATAACAAAACAAAGCATACCATTGAAAAAGATATACCAATGA
>LNFJ01000165.1 GCA_001464625.1 Bacteroidia bacterium Ga0077558
TGTTTAAAATATGGGATAGCTTCGCCATAATTTTTTCTTCCATAATTAACCCATCCAATATTACTGCTTGCATAAGGATTGGAAGGATCCAATCGCAATGCTTTTTCATAATAATTAATTGCTGAATCGCCTTTTGAAAGGGAATAATAATAGTGACCGAGGTCAACATAGGCATCCGCATTATCCGGATCAACTTCAATTGACTTATTATAATACTTAATAGCCGAATCTGGGCGATTTAATGTTTTATAAGCAAAAGCTAATGTAACGTAAGGATACCTCCACTTAGGAGCGGCTACGATGGCTTTCTTTGCATAAAAAATAGCACTGTCAATACGATTATTATCCAGATGAAGGGAGGAAAGTGTATTTGATATATAAGCTGCATTTTTATCCGAAGCATAGGCGGTGTAAGCATATTGAAATGCATTTTTAATATCCACCAATTTACGGCCACGGCCAAAATATCCTCTTGCTTTAAAAAAATACATCCTGCCTTCCAACGACTTCGCAAATTCCGGATCATCTTCCCGGATAATCCCAATCGCCTTCTCCAGCATATTTCCTACTTCAAAAAACTCCTGCTGTGCCACTTTTTCCATTCTGTTCAAACTGGTAGTTATTTCTTCCGACTTATCTTCTTCATCTATTTGAGCCCTCAGTTTCTGAATAGAAGATGCATCCTTACAATCGAGGTATAGATTTATTTTACTCTGCGCAAAATTGATAAACTCTACTGCTAAGGTTGATTGTGCATCAATAGTATAAGAATTGCCGGGAAATTTTTTTGCCATCAATTCATAATAATAATCAGCCGAAGCATTACCAATCAATTTGCTTTGCTTTACTGCCCCATTAAATAAATTATAGGCTTCAATTAAAACGGTATCTGCTGGACCAAAGACTGCCTTGCTTCTCGGCAAGTTGACAAATGAATGAGCAGAATTACCCGGCCCCTTTGACTGTAACTTCTTATTTTGTATCCATTTTTGCAAATATGCCGGGTCTACAAGACTAACAATCTGAGCATTATTTTCGTTGCAACAAATAACAGGGTCTTGTTTTCTTTTAAACCGTTGCTGTGCTATTACTGGTACATTTCTTTCTACATATTTTTTAATCTCTTCCACGGTAATCTTATTATCCACCGTTCCCATTGAATCTGCCATACCACTTAATCCATCTACCAAATAATAGGTAAATAAACCATGTCCGTTTCCAATGGTCGCATCTTCAAGCGACTCCTGCCCGGCTCCTGTAGCCAACATAATAATTTCCCCTACTCGCTTTTCTGAAATTGCTGAATTTAAGAATCCCTGACCTTCTATTCCTCCTGGCAATTCACCACTTCTACAGGCATCCATAATGAAATACACTTCCACTCCCTTTGCGGTCTCTTTCGCAATTTTTAGTTTAAGATTATATAATTGTACTGCACCTCCTACCAGGTAATTGTTTTTATCTCCCGCAGGGTTACAATCATAAGCCAGGTAAAAAAACTGTTCCTCGTCTATTGCATCACCATGCCCAGCCAGGTATATAAAAAGCCGATCACCTTTTTGTAACTTTTTTACTTTAAGCCAGTTAAAGCCCTTGGTATAGAAATTAGCTGAGGTAGCTTGCTCATTCAGTAAGGTGTAAATATTGTCTTCTGGAAGCTTTCCACCTCCGGGAGATTTCAGGTAGTCCCTGAACATTTCAGCATCTTTATCCGCATAAGTAAGTGGCCGAACAAATTTATAGGATGAAATTCCCATAATCATGGCAAAGGTCTGAGGCCCCGTTATCGTTGTATCCCTTGGTTTTGGAGGTGCCTGTGCAACAGCAGAATTTGCTGAAGCCAGAAATAAGAGGCATACAATAATTATGGAAAAGGAATTTCGCATAAATTAGACCTACTAAATTACGGATTTACAAGGGAATGTCAATTTTTACCACCCGCAAAAACCTGCGGATTGCCAGTTATTCAACTCAAGTAATATGAGATTGAGTTAAAAAACTGTAAAGTTGCAACCTGAATGACCATTAGCAAATCATTACAATAACCAACAACCAGTACACCACCACCTGCATGAAAAAGCCACTGCATAAGCACATCGGCGGCCACGCCAAAAAGGTTCACAGTCATTTCACTAAATATTTATATGAAAGGGATACCATTTTTGCTACCATTTGGGTGTTTCTTTTTATTGTAGTTCTTGGCTCTATTCCTCTTAATCTTGGTGTCATAAACCCTATTAAACTAAGTTTGAAAGATTTTGATTCGAATGACCTTAGTTATTCAAAACTTGGAAAAGGTACCGACACAAAACTCGATTCAAATATTGTACTAATTAATATAGGCTATGCCGACAGAGAAGTTTTATCAATGATGATAGATAAAGCTGCAAGCATGAAGCCTAAGGTCATGGCTTTAGATGCCTACTTTTCCGGGCCCCGGGAACCACATCAGGATTCATTACTAACGGAAACCTTCGAAAGAAATAAAAATCTTATTGCAGCGGCTGTCTTGAATTTAAGCGGTGAGGATGGTGATACAGTTACTCTTACAGGTAATTATATAAATACCGCTTCACAATATGCATTTGTGAATATTTTCAACGACTCACTATCGACAATTCGTTCTTACGAACCATTTTTCGACGACTATGCTAAGAAGAGGTACAAATCATTTTCCGCTGCAATTGTTGAAGCTTATGACCCAGTTGCTTATAAAAAATTAGAAAAAAAGGGTACTAGCAAGGTGATAATCAATTATACCCGCAGCTTAAAAAAATACCAGCTTATACAGTATGAGGACTTGTTAGCTGATAATGTGGAAAGCTCTTCAATAGAGGGTAAGATTGTCTTATTCGGCTATATTAATGAAGACCCAAACGATATCTCGGATAAGAAATTCACACCTATGAACAGCAGGTATTATGGTAAATCAATACCGGATATGAATGGGATCGTAGTACACGCCAATATTATTTCTATGGCATTGGAAGATAACTACATAAAAAAGTTACCTTCGTGGGCAAATCTGCTTATCGCAGTGCTTGTGTGTTGGTTACACATGTCTTTTTTCGTCCGTTACTACCTTGAAAGCCATATCTGGTTCCATTTAGTCGCTAAAATCGCCCAGGTTCTTTCGGCAATATTTTTTGTGTGGTTAGGCATCTATTTGTTTGATAAGTATCGTCTGAAGGTTGACCTTAAGCTGAGTTTATTGGTAATTGTGCTGGCTGTGGATGTAATTTATTTTTACGAAGCCTGGGCTGTTTGGATGCATAAGAAATTTAATTATAAAACGGTGTTTAAACCACACCATCATTAAAATAACCAATCAAAAATTTGAATACAAACCTTAAACCTCAAAAGATGAAAAAGTATCTCTTCCTTATCCTCCTTTTTTTAAGTGCCGCCACCGTTTTTGGGCAGGGCAACAGTTTCTTATTGTACAGTTTTAAAGGAAATGTTTCCATATTAGAAAACAAAGTAGAAAGCAAAGCTAAAGTTGGCAAAACACTTACGAGCACCGCTTCCATTAAAGTACCGGCTGGCTCTGCTGTTACATTAATTTGTAATGAAGCCGCTATGTTCACTATTGGCAAACCCGGCACTTATGCCTTAACCATGTTTGGCGATTCTTGCCGTGTGAGCAGTAATTCTGTTAGTGCCAATTATGTAAAATATGTATGGGCACAAATGACCAAACCAAGTGGTTCTGCGGGCAGCAATCGTAAAGCATATATGAATACCGTTGGAGCGGTAAGCCGCAACATCAATAACGTATGGATTGATACCAGGCTTGATACGGTAAACTATTCCGGATTGGTAAATGAGTTTCCTTTATCCTGGAAATCTTATGCAGATGCAAAAGATTTTGAATTCCTTTTGTATAATTCCGATAATGTAAGTGCTCCTTTCTTTACTACCTATGTTTCCAAGCTGAAAATCCCGGTAAAGGATTTTGCGAAAAAGATAAAACCAGGAACCAGTTATTTCTGGACAGCCGCTATTAAAGGCGAAGTAAATGAAGAGCTCAAAGTATTTAATTATGTTACCAAAGAAGCTTTTGAAATAATTCTTGATAATATTAAAAAACAAGGCGCTGCTTTTGAAGCACCTGCTGAACAAGCTTATCGAATTGGTTTTATGCTGGAGGATGCACACTACCTTGCTGAAGCCTTTGAATACTATACAAAAGCGGCTACGTTGGACACCGCCAATGCCTTGTACAGAACTACACTAATGTCTTTCAAAAAAGATTACGAGATTAAATAAATCGTTGATTTTGAAAATCATGCTACAGTCCCGCCCAATGGCGGGATTTTTTATTTATGTGAATGGTGATTGTAATATGTTCTGTTTGCTTAGTTTTATCCCTGTTATTAAAATATTTACTATGAAGAAAATTATTGTAAACGCTTTGCTGCTGCTTGCTGTTACCACACAGGCACAAATGAAAGCAGATGATGTAAAATCGTTCACCCTGAAAAATGGGATGAAGTTTTTGGTTGTGGAAGATAATTCCATTCCCAATGCCAACATGTATCTTTTTTACAAAGTGGGCAGCCGCAACGAATACCAGGGCATTACAGGCCTTTCCCATTTTTTTGAACATATGATGTTCAATGGAGCAAAAAAATACGGCCCTAAAATGTTTGACCAAACTATGGAGTTTAATGGTGGTGCAAACAATGCTTATACCCGGGAAGATGTAACCGTTTATACAAACTGGTTCCCTTCTTCTGCTACAGAAATAATTTTTGATTTGGAAGGCGATCGTATTTCCAGCCTGAGTATTGACCCGAAAATTGTAGAAAGCGAAAGAGGTGTTGTACTCAGTGAAAGAAGTACGGGGTTGGAAAACTCTCCCTGGCAACTATTATTTCAAACCGCACAGGGGGTGGCATTTTTAGAGCATCCTTACCACTGGCCGGTTATAGGCTATGAAGATGATATGAAAAACTGGAAACAAGAAGACCTGGAAAGATATTTTAAAATGTACTATGCCCCGAATAACTGTGTTACAGTTATCTCCGGCAATGTAAAATTTGATGAAATAAAAAAACTGGCAGAAAAATATATAGAACCAATTCCTGCACAACCAGAGCCTCCAAAAATCAATATTGTAGAACCACCTCAAACTGGCGAAAGAAGAGTGATGATGCAAAAAGATGTGGCTACCCCATACCTTGGTATTGGCTGGCATGTACCCAATGCAAAGCATGAAGATTATTATGCACTTACAATCCTTAGTGATATTCTTGCAAGCGGCCGCTCATCCAGGTTATACAGCTCTTTGATTGATAAGCAACAATTAGCCACACAAGTTTTTACCAACTTTGGTGAAAGCTTCGACCCTACCCTATTTATTATTGCAAGTGTTGCAGCTAAAAATGTGAATGAAAATGATTTGGAAAAAGCCATTTATGAAGAATTGGAAAAAATTAAAAAAGATGGCATCACAGAAACAGAATTGCAAAAAATAAAAAACCAGAAGTTGATGGAATTTTATGGGCAGGTAGAAACCATCAATGGAAAATCTAACAACATCGGCACTTACGAGGTATTCTTTGGTGATTATAAAAAAATGTTTGATGCTCCTGCAGCATTTAACAAAGTAACAGCGGATGATATTAAAAGAGTTGCCACAAAATATTTTACAAAAAACAACCGCACAGTCGGCATCCTGAAATCAAATACTGCAGAATAAACTAACTAAAAGATATTTTATGCGATCAATTAATAAATTATTTCTAATTGCCATTTCCATTTGCATAACAATGCAACTGAATGCGCAAACCTATAAGCTTCCTCCTTACGAGAAGTTTAAATTGAAAAATGGTCTTACTGTATACCTGATGGAACAGCATGAAGTCCCTGTTATCAATGTCTCCGTTATTCTACCTGCCGGCGCAATATATGATGGAGAAAAAGCAGGCCTTGCTTCCTTAACTGCTACTGCATTAAAACATGGTACAAAAAATTACGATAAGCTAAAATTGGATGAAGAATTGGATTTTCATGGCGCATATATCGGTACTTCTGCCTCTAAAGAATCAACAAGTCTTTCTGCAAAAATGGCGGCAAAGGATAAAACCAAAATACTTACGCTGCTAAAAGAAGTCTTGCTGGAACCAACTTTTGATGCAGCAGAATTCGACAAGGAAAAGAAAAGAACTTTATTGGGGCTGGAGCAACAAAAAGAAAGCCCCCGCTCCGTAATCGGTTCTTATTTCGATAAGTTTTTATTTGGCGACCATGTGTATGGCAATGTTGTACAGGGAAAAATTTCTACTGTTACGCCATTAACAGTAGATGATCTAAAGAAGTTTTATTCAGAAAACTATTTACCAGAAGGTTCTGCTATTTCTATTGCCGGCGATTTTAATAAAGCAGAAATGAAAACATTAATTACCAGTTTGTTTTCAACCTGGAAGAAAGGAACGAAGCCGCAAGTGAATCTTGCATCTCAACCCATTGCAAAACCATCAAAACAACAAGTACTGCTGGTTAATAAAGATGATGCAAAAGAAACTACTTTTTACATCGGGGCTCCGGGTATTGCCCGCAATAACCCTGATTTTGTTTCTATTGATGTAGTGAATACTTTATTTGGTGGTCGCTTTACTTCCATGCTCAATGATGAATTGCGGGTAAATACTGGCTTAACGTATGGTGCTAACAGTAGGTTCAATGCATTAAAAAATGGAGGCTCATTCGCAATTTCAACTTTCACTGCGGGTAAAACATCAGAACAGGCAATTGACAAAGCAGTAGAAGTGTTGAATAAATTGCATAACAGTGGTATTGATGAGCAGTCACTGACATCAGCAAAGAACTATGTAAAAGGACAATTTCCTCCACGATTTGAAACGGCTGGTCAATTGGCAGGATTAATGACACAAATGTTCTGGTATAATTTTGACGAATCGTTCATCAATAATTTTGAGAAAAATGTAAATGAACTCACTCTTGATAAGGCCAAAGCCATCATTGCAAAATATTTTCCAAAAGACAAATTGCAGTTTATATTGGTAGGAAAGGCCGCTGATATTAGAAAGATTGCTGAGAAATATGGCCCGGTTAAAGAAATTGAAATAAAAGAAGAAGTAAAAAAAGGGTTTTAAGAAACATAATACATAATAAAAGAACCTCCTTTACAAAGGAGGTTCTTTTATTTTAAGAGTACTTCTTATCTTTAAATGCCTCCACACTCCCCTTTAGGGGTTGGGGGTTTAATATGAAGATTCATCTCTGGAGTATTGGCAAAAACCATGAGCCATATGTAAAATTAGGAGTGGAAGATTTCACCAATCGTATATCCAAATATTTTAAAGTGGAATGGAATATTATTGCTACTCCAAAAAATGCAGGTCTACTGAATGAAACTGATTTGAAAAAGAAAGAGGGAGAAATTTTATTGAACCTGCTGACAAAAGATGATTTCCTGGTTGCATTAGACGAAAGGGGAAAACAAATGAGTTCAGAAGCATTAGCCCATTTTATACAGCAACGGGCAAACGAAAGCACCAAGCGAATTATTTTTTTAATTGGCGGTGCCTTTGGAATTGATGAAGCTGTTTTGAAAAGAGCTGATTTTAAATGGAGTTTATCACAGTTGGTCTTTCCGCATCAATTGGTCAGGATGATCTTAGCTGAACAAGTGTACCGGGCCTGTACCATTTTACGAAATGAAAAATATCATCATACCTGATTGGCCTAAACAACTTATTTTTAAAGTATGAACAGTATCGACAGCCCCATAACCATTGCATTGATTGCCGCAAATGTAATTTTTTCACTTATTGCAATGAGTAACCAGGATGTAAAATCCAAAGCCATCATGTGGCCTTATGGGGTAAAACGTTACAACCAGTTTTACCGTTTCATTACTAGTGGTTTTATTCATGCAGACTATATGCACCTTTTCTTCAATATGTTTACCCTATACTTCTTTGGGCGGGTTGTTGAAGCTTATTTTTCTATGTACGGTCTAGGTGGAAATATCTCGTATATCATTCTTTATTTCCTCGGGTTGATTGCGTCTGACTTACCTACCTATTTCAAGTATAAAGACGATTACAATTATTTATGTCTGGGTGCATCTGGTGCTGTATCGGCGGTTGTATTTGCAGCCATTGTTTTTAATCCGTGGGGTAGTATTTATCTCTTTGGGGCGTTAAAATTATCCTCTTTTCTGTATGCGGTCTTATATATTGCGTACTGTGTGTATATGTCAAAAAAAGGTGGCGATAATATAAATCATGATGCTCACTTGTGGGGTGCATTGTTTGGCCTTGGTTTTACTATTGCTTTAATTGCAGCTATGCAGCCTGAATTATTGCAATATATTTTAGAAGAGCTAAAAAATCCTAAATTATTGGGCAAGGATTAATTTCAGTTGCAGTACTTCTTTTGTTGTATCCATTAATTTGAAGCGGTCATCAATACGATGGCCAACAACCCATATAATACGTTGGTTACTTTCAATTACCCATACATTTTCTTTTTCCATTTTCGATAATTTCTGGTCAATAAAAAAACGGTTTAGTTTTTTCTTTTTCTGCATTCCTAGCGGATAAAAGTAATCCCCGGTTTTCCATTTACGCAGTAAAAGGGGAAATTTGATTTCTTTTGAATCGAGAGAAACGGAATTGTTTGAAATTTGTGGTTTATTGTTTGTAGTTGTTTCAATACTAAGTGTTCCCAATGAAAATAAAATTTTCTTATCCCCTTTTTCAATAACAATATTGGCCGACTCGATTGTTGTAACCGGGCTAATAATAAACCAATGACGGTGCTTGATTATTCTATAATCGTTCTCAGGCGATTGAATATATTTTCCTGAATCGCTATTTGCCAGTTTCACCACTTCTTCCACTTGCTTTTCATTAAAGCCATAGAGTGAAATAATTTCATAGATCAAAGCTTTATTGTCATTCCCCATTAATTGTTTTACAGGAATATGAATTTCATTGCCTATATACCTACACAATTTTTTCTTTAATGCTGAAACAGAAAACTGGTATAGCTTTTCAATTTCTTTAAACCGCCTGATATTGTCCTGCAAATTGTCTTTTACCTGTGGAAACACTTTGCTGATAGCGGGGATAAGTTCATTACGAAAAAAATTGCGGGTGTATTTGGAGGATTGATTGGACGAATCCTCCACAAAATCCAGGCTATTCTCTTTAGCAAAACTCAATAACTCTTCTTTAGAGAAAGTCAACAATGGCCGTCTGATATAGTTAATGGATGCAGAAATTCCTGTCAATCCATGTAAACCAGTTCCCCTAAAAAAATTCATCAGCAATGTTTCGTTATTGTCATCGCTGTGATGAGCAGTTAAAAGAAATTTCTGGGTTTCTGGTTTCAAATTTTCGCTTCCCCTTACCGACTCCTGATTCCTGACTAATTCGTCAAACCATTCATATCTTAAATTCCTCGCAGCTTCTTGAATGGATAGTTTGTTTTCAGCTGCATACTTTTCAGTGTCAAATTCTTTAACCAACACTTCTACCTTATATTTATTTCCTAACTCTCTTACAAATTGCTCATCGCTATCACTCTCCTCTCCTCTCAATTTAAAATTGCAATGTGCGATGCTGAAGTCATATCCGGCCTGTTTGCAGAGTTCGCACAACACAACAGAATCTACGCCACCGCTTATGGCAAGCAATAACTTATCTTTTGGTGAGAAAAGATTACTCTTTTTAATTGTTTCTTTAAAGTGTGCCAGCAAATCCATGTATTATCTTATTTCTTTAGGGAGATAGTTAAAATGTAAGCTCCTCATATGCCCCCTTTAACTCTCCAAAAGCATGATTATCGCCTGCTTTTTTTGCCTCCTCCATTCCCTTCTCATATATTTTAATTGCTTCTTCTGTTTTATCATTTCGCTCCAGCAATTTGGCAAGGTGATAATAACTGCCGATATAACCCGGTTCCCTGTTTAATAATCCGGCAAATAATGACTCAGCTGCTTCATCATTTCCCAGCTTAATATACTCCAGTGCCAAAGCATGTTGCAGGAAATTATCAACAGGGTTTTCCACCAACATCGCCTTTATTTTATCAATCCTGTCCATCTCAAAAATTATTACCTATTAATTACTAATTTTTAAATTGCCCTCCCTATCTTTGCTTTAGTTGCATAAACAACTATCTATTCCTTGTTCTCTCGGGTAACTAAAAAATATACAATGAAAATTTTAGTTTGTATCAGTAAAACGCCGGACACAACGGCAAAAATAGCCTTCACCGATAACAACACGAAATTCGATGTGACTGGTGTGCAGTGGATCATTAATCCATATGATGAATGGTATGCTTTAGTAAGAGCCATCGAATTAAAAGAAAAAGATGCAGCTACTATCATTCATTTGATAACTGTTGGTGCTGCTGATGCAGAGCCAATTATTCGCAAAGCTCTTGCATTGGGTGGAGATGAAGCGATTCGTGTAAATGCAGATAGTCATGATAGCTTTTACAATGCTTCGCAAATTGCAGAAGTGGCAAAACAAGGTGGCTACGATTTAGTATTAACCGGGAAAGAAACGATTGATTACAATGGTTCTTCAATAGGTGGAATGGTAGCAGAATTATTAGACCTCCCCTACGTTTCATTAGCTACCAAATTTGAGTTAGCCGGAACAAAAGCAACTATAACAAGAGAAATAGAAGGTGGCGAAGAAACAAACGAAGTAGAATTGCCGGTAGTTGTAAGTGCACAAAAAGGAATGGCTGAAGCTAGAATTCCAAATATGAGAGGGATAATGGCTGCCCGCACAAAACCTTTGAAAGTAGTTGAACCAATTGCTGTTGAAGCTCTAACTGCTGTAGCAGGATTTGGTTTACCTCCTGCAAAAGCTGGTGTTAAATTAGTAGATCCGGAAAATGTGGAAGAACTGGTTCGTTTACTTCATGAAGAAGCAAAAGCTATTTAAACTTAATTACAAAAATTCTAAACTAATTATATGTCAGTACTTGTTTATATAGATACCGCTGATGGCCATGTAAAAAAATCATCGCTGGAGGTATTAACCTATGGTGCTAAAGTAGCCGAAGAGCTTGGCACAAGTGTAGAAGGCGTAGTGCTGGGTACAACTACCGAAGACTTAACTGCATTAGGTAAATATGGGGTAAAGAAAATTCATCATGTTGCTAATGAGGCATTAAATAATTTCGATGCACAGGTATTTACTAAAGTACTTGCACAAGCGGCAGAAGCAAGCGGCGCTACTGTAATTGTTTTCTCCAATAACTTAAGTGGTAAAGCAATTGCTCCCCGATTATCAGTTCGCTTAAAAGCAGGTCTTGTATCCGGTGCGGTTGCATTGCCTGATACAAGCAATGGATTTACTGTAAAGAAAAATGTATTCTCCGGTAAAGCTTTTGCAAACATTGCAGTAAGTACTCCTGTAAAAATCATTGCATTAAACCCGAATGCTTACCAAACAATTGCTGGCGAAGGCACTGCAGAAGTTGTTGCACTTAACGCAACTGTTGATACTGCGAAAATAAATATAACCAACGTTACCAAAGCCAGCGGCGAAGTCCCATTAGCGGAAGCTGACGTAGTAGTAAGTGCAGGACGTGGGTTAAAAGGACCAGAAAACTGGGGTATGGTGGAAGAATTGGCCAAATTATTACTTGCTGCAACAGCTTGCAGCCGTCCTGTTGCCGATGCACACTGGAGACCACATAATGAGCATGTGGGGCAAACTGGTGTTGCTATTGCACCTAATTTATACATTGCTATCGGCATCTCTGGTGCCATTCAGCATTTGGCAGGCGTAAACAGAAGTAAAGTAATTGTGGTTATTAACAAAGACCCCGAAGCCCCCTTCTTTAAAGCAGCAGATTATGGTATTGTGGGTGATGCTTTTGAAATCATTCCAAAGTTTACTGCGGCTATTAAGAAGCTGAAAGGTGTTGCATAGAAAAACTTTTATATCTTTAAAAGCTCTCTTTAAAAGAGGGCTTTTTTTATGCCTTTAAAATTTAGAGCATTAAAACTAAAGGCTTAAATTCGTGGCTTCTATGAAGAAAATTGAACTGGAAATAGTGGCTTTATCGCACAGCATCACACAAACACATTCCTATGCAGTGGTGCTGGGTGAAGTGAACGGATTAAGGCGGTTACCCATCGTTATTGGCGGTTTTGAGGCGCAGGCCATAGCTGTTGCTTTAGAAAAAATGCAACCCAGTCGCCCCCTCACACACGACCTGATGAAAAATTTCATGAATGCTTTTGCTATTGATCTCCTTGAAATCATCATTTGCGATTTACAGGAAGGCATTTTCTATTCAAAATTGGTGTGCTCTACTGAAAATGATACAGTAGAAATTGACTCAAGAACTTCAGATGCTATTGCATTGGCAGTACGTTTTGGTTGTCCTGTTTATACCTATGAAAACATATTAGAAAGTGCAGGCATTTTAATGGAAGATACAGAGGCAACAAAAGGGAAAAAGAAAAAAGGGAAGCCAACCGAAACAGTTGTGGAATCCGATACTCCGACCGGAAATGAAGATCTGAAAACCATGACATTAGGCGAGTTAAATAATCTTTTAGGCGAAGTGCTGGATAGTGAAGATTACATAAGGGCAATTGCCATACGTGACGAAATCAATAGCCGGCAAAAGAAACGTTGATACAAATCCATAGAGACCATCAACCCCGTCTCTGATCACAACGGCGGGAATTCCTGTAAACCCTATAAACCATTTTCATTGATAGTCTTTCCAAATTGTAAAATAAACCTGGGACTCAATGTTCTTCGAAAACGGAGTGATGGCTATCATGAACTGGAGACCATCTTCTACCCCATCCCTTTAACCGACATTTTAGAAATAAACGAATACAGGGAACCAGAACGTTCCTCCTTCATTCCATTCACCATTAGCGGATTGGCCCTTAAAGGGGATACTTCCTCAAACCTTTGTATGAAGGCATATAAAATGCTGAAAGTGGATTTTCCAAAATTGCCACATATACAAATGCATTTGCATAAAATAATTCCAGCTGGTGCAGGCTTGGGTGGCGGCAGTGCAGATGCGGCTTTTGCTTTGAAAATGCTAAATGAAATTTTTACCCTTGGTCTCTCTCAAAAACAGTTGATCGAATATGCCAGTGAGTTAGGTAGCGATTGCCCTTTCTTCGTTATCAATACTCCCTGCTTTGCTGCAGGACGTGGCGAGGAGCTTGAAGAATTATCGATTGATTTATCTGCTTACAAATTCGTAATCGTAAATCCTGGAATACATGTAGATACAGGCCGTGCATTTTTAAATATCACTCCCCGTGTTCCAGAAAAATCAGTAAAAGAAATTGTTACAAGCCCCATAGGAAAATGGAAAGATGATTTACACAACGATTTTGAAAAAGTAATTTTCAAGCAGCACCGGGAAATTGTAGATATAAAAGATAGTCTCTATTTGGCGGGTGCCACTTATGCTTCTATGAGTGGTAGCGGTAGTACGGTGTATGGCATTTTTCCAAAGGAGAAAAAGGTAGAAATCAACTTCCCGGCTAGTTATTTTGTAAAAGAATTACACAGCTAATTGCAATAACCCATCAATATCTAACGCATCGGTTACCATGTGCAAGTTTCCCTCTTTATCAACAGGCCATTGTTCTTTTGGTTTGTCACAATACAATTCAACACCATTTTTATCAGGATCATCTAAATAAATAGCTTCCGATACTCCATGGTCAGATGCACCGGTGAGTGGATATTTAGCTACTATCAATCTTTTTAAAACAATAGCAAGGTCTTTCCTGGTTGGATAAAGTATGGCAGTATGATACAAACCTGCTGCTTTCACCGGAGCTGGTGCGGCATTTTTGCTATGCCATGTATTTAAACCGATATGATGATGATAGCCGCCTGCAGAAATAAATGCAGCACTATCACCAAATAGTTGTTGCACTTCAAAGCCTAATAAATCTCGGTAAAATTCCAAGGAACGTTCAAGGTCTGTTACTTTTAAATGTATATGACCGATTCTTGTACCAGTAGGGACCGTATATGACATGAGTTTCTTTTAAAATTAAGCAAAACTCTAAATCTTTAAGCCTTAATCCTTCCACTTACACCCACTAGAATATTTTTATTATCTTGCATCAAATTTCAAATTTATCCAGCAAAATCTTAGCATATCAATCTTTCTTAAAAAGAACCTCGACCTGCTCAATCATCGAGGATAAAATGCTATTGCCCATAGTGGCGTAGTGTCTCTACTTCTATTTCATTATTCTTCTTTTTTTATTTTTTATGCAAACAGCAATTGATATGTCATTAACAATACAATATTATTTAGATCTGGAAGATCAATACAGTGCCCATAATTATCATCCGCTTCCGGTTGTACTTACCAAAGGTAAAGGAGTGCATGTGTGGGATGTGGATGGTAAACAGTATTATGATTTTTTGAGTGGTTACTCTGCAGTAAACCAGGGGCATTGTCATCCTGCTATCGTGAAATCATTTATTGAGCAATCGCAAAAACTTACACTAACCAGCCGTGCCTTTCATAGTGATGTGCTGGGAGAATATGCTAAATATATTACCAACTACTTTGGATATGATAAAGTGTTGCCGATGAATACGGGTGTGGAAGCAGTAGAAACAGGAATTAAACTTTGCCGTAAATGGGGATATGAAGTAAAAGGAATTGAAGAAGATAAAGCCATCATTATTGTTTGTGAAGGAAATTTTCATGGCAGAACATCTACAGTTATATCTTTTAGCAGCGACCCATCTGCAAAGAAAAATTTTGGACCCTATATGCCTGGTTTTATTGCCATACCATATAACGATACCGCAGCATTGGCTAAAGCATTAGAAAATAGAAATGTAGCCGGTTTTTTAGTAGAACCCATACAAGGGGAAGCAGGTGTGCTAGTTCCCGATGATGGTTATTTAGCGAAGGCTAAGCAGCTTTGTGAAGCAGCTAATGTTTTATTTATTGCTGATGAAATACAAACGGGTCTTGCAAGAACAGGAAAAATGCTGGCCTGCGACCATGAAGAAGTGAGGCCTGATATTTTATTATTAGGAAAAGCATTGAGCGGTGGTATGCTACCCGTGAGTGCAGTGCTTTGTGATGATGAAATAATGCTGACGATAAAACCGGGTGAGCATGGCTCTACATATGGTGGCAATCCATTAGGCTGTAAAGTAGCAATGACGGCTTTGCAGGTATTAAAAGATGAAAAGATGGAAGCCAATGCAACAGTAATGGGAGAATTACTGCGGAATGAATTAACAGCACTTCAATCAAAACATATTGCGGTTGTTCGTGGCAAGGGATTATTAAATGCTATTATTATTGAGCATCCTAATAAAGATGCTGCGTGGGAGCTTTGCCTTGCATTGAAAGAAAATGGATTATTGGCCAAACCTACGCATGGCGATAAGATTCGGTTTGCGCCGCCGCTTTCTATTAACAAAGAACAACTATTGGAGTGTGTGGAGATAATTGGTGAAAGTCTTGCTATACTGGATTAACCTTTTAATTTATTGTTGCCCGTTAAAATACAAAAAGGGCTATGTTTCCATAGCCCTTTGCAAAACACACTTCGGTTTCTCAATTAACGTATAATAAAAGATTTTGACAATCGTATATCCGAACTTATAATTTGTAAGTGATACATACCTGCTTTTGTAGAAGTGGGTAATTCCAAGGATTCAGTTAAAAAGCCACCAGCATGTGCTAATCGTCTGCCATGTACCTGCTGACCTGCGGCATTATATACTTGTATTGAATAGTTGCCTTTTGGCAAATCAGTTGCCTGGAAAGATACTTCTGCTGCACTTGCGGGGTTGGGATAAATAGTAACTGTTGATTTATCAGATGACCTTGTATCTACTCTTACAATTATGCTATACAACTGTTTACCATCTACCTCTAATGATTGAATACGGTAAAGATTTATTCCGTTTACAGGTGATGCATCAAAATAAGAATAGTCTGCCCGACTGCCATTATTTAGCCTTGCATCTACTGTACCAAGTGCAACAAATGGCTGGCCATTTACAGAACGTTCTATTCTGTAGTTCACTACATCCGTTTCGGTAAAATTGCTCCAATCAACTTTTACACCACTACCTTGCGGGGATGCTTTGATGTTACCAAAGCGAACGGGCAATACAGAGAGGTCACCGAATCCAAATGTAAACGGACTAAAATCAGAAAGTATATTAGTTGTAAGCACTCCGCTAGGCTCATCACCAACAAGCAAATCTAAAGCTACCGATTGCCAGCATGGAGTTGGTGTTCCTGTTTTATGAATGATAAAAATGAATTTACTATTATCAGGAGGAACTCCATTTGTCCAGCTAGTTAAACCAGCATCATAATTTAACTGAATTGAAGCATCAGCACCACTTATCCTGCTAATGTCCCAATAGTAATTACTAACTAATTCTTCAATGTTAGAAGTGGCGCAATCAATGACCGTATTTTCTAAGGCTTCAACTCTGTACGAAGAAGCGGTAGCAGCAGCAGGTATTATGGTAACAGGATGTTGATTAGCTCGACCAACAGGAATAGTAAAAGGTGATACAGAATTAGTTTCAATAATAACAGGTCCGTTTATAAATGAATTAAAATTACCACTGGAGGCAGCACCCCCGGGTAGTATAGTAAGAATATTGGTAGCACTGGTATTCAATAACCCCACCGACATAGTGATAGTGCCGCCAATAGTTAATGGCGAGCTCAGGGTTACACCCTGGTTATTATTAACCTCCATATATGCATTAGGACTAAATGTTAGTGTGCCATTATTAGTAATCGTTTGCGGAGCAAATCCTTCAAAATAAACAGTACTCTGAACGGCCGGGTTGAATGTTAGTATTTCGCCTGTAGCAACAGATAAATTTCCCCGAATAGAAATGCCACCGGTGAGGTTGAGGTTGAGTGTGCCATCAGTAATAGTGAGATTATCAAACTGTAAATAGTTGCTACCTGTAGCTGTTTGATTAAATGTTGAAGAATTAATTTCAAAATTTGCATATGTTCTTCCGCTAAAGGATGGAGCAGCATTTTGTTGATACCTGTATAAACTTCCGGTTTCAAAAACTACCTTAGAATTAGGTTGCGTTAATCCAAAAGGGTTTGCTCCTGCGTTTTGCACAAATGTTGCCCCCGTAGCAAAGACAATTACATTAGGATTCCCACCATTGGTAAATATGTTCCCGGTGCAACCTGTGCCTTGCGTAAGTACAGAAGGACTATTAAAAGTAATACCACTTGCATCAGCAGCATTTAGCCTGTGAGCTGCGTTAGAAAAAGTCATGTTTCCGGTTATGCTGCCAGTTGCACCTGTTGCTACTATAATATTTGTAACATTTGTTGCCACATTAAGGTTTAAAGCAGATCCGTTGGCTACAGATAAATCGGTTCCGGTTCCCCCTCCAATGGTTAGAGTAACAGGATTAGCTGCTCCCTGAAGATTTACGGTAGTGTTTGCTGACACTAGCAATTGTCCGATTGTTTGAGTTGGAACCCCGGTAACCGTTGTTGTGGCCCCATTGTCAAAGACCAATATATCGTTAGTTGCCGGGGTAGTTCTGTCTGGAGTCCAGTTTGTTGAAGTTGCCCAGGAAGCAGTGCCTGTTTGATTCCAAGTGTAGGTTGTTTGTGCTAAGACCCCATTTACAGCAACAGCCAGAACTAAGAAAAAAATAATTTTCCGCATACAATAATTTTTTTGGATAAAGTAAATAATTGCTTTTGCACAAGGATTCGGGATTCCGATATAATTATTTTCAGAGGGGAGTATTATAATAAGCTAACCCTATTGCTTACTCTTTCTTTTGACAATCAATAAGAAAGTATGATATGCAAAGAGATTACTCTAACAGTAAAGCATCTTACATAAACTGTCCATCAGGCAACAGTTCTATTGTTGGTTATTATAAAAGGGAATTGGTTTTTGTTTGCGGACTGCCTTTGCAGTTGTTACAAACTTTTAATTCAACGGGGACAGAAGTAGTATTAGATTCCTAAAATACATTTTTTTGATTACCTGCCAAACTACTGTTAAGCCCTGTGGATAAATAAAATCCATTCTCTTTTTACACTCCTATTGCTTACTAAATCTAAACACCGCTTTACTCTCCGCAGTGGTAGCCATTATATAATAAAGACCGGTTGCTAAATCGGTCATATCCAGGGGGAATACTGTTGACCCTTCCGCAATATTTCTCTGGAAATATTTAACCAATTTGCCCGTAATATCATACACATTAAATTGTGCAGAAGCTGCTTTACCAGAGCTAATAGTAAGATATGCATAGCTCTGCACCGGGTTTGGTGCAATTGTAGTGATAAGTAATCCTTTACTATCACTAATAATAGCCACGATGTTCGAATAAGCAATGGCCCCATTTTGCCGGATGACTTTAATACGATATTGGTTTACCCCTTTAGAAAATATTAAATCCGTAAAATCATAATCTAATAGCGGGGTAGGATTTATTGATGCGATGGTTTGATAAATACCATTTCCGGTAGCCCGTTGCACTTCAAACTGGCTTACGCTATTTGTAGTAAAGACTTTCCAGCTGATACGGCTGGTATTATTTATTTTTTGAGCTTGGGCGATGATATTATAATCCACAGAAAGAACAGCTCCGTTGTTGGCAATTACAAAAGGGAACTCTGAAGTAGTACCATTAAAATAATTGATAGGTGCAGTTGGTGTAACAATAAAAGTACCCGGCACAAATGGAAAAGCGGCAGGTACCAGGTTTGTCTGGTGTATATTCCAAACGTTTCCAATGTTAACACCCACCTCTGCAGGGCCTATATTACTATAAAAAGGCCCGCATTCTGTTGGAGGATTAAAAGTGTAGCCAAAACTTATAAAAGCAGAGGGTGCTGTTGCAGGTGTTGAAATATTCCATGACCTTAATACAGCTTGCGAACTATTATATATTGTCGGAGTAATCGGCTCAACTACTCTTGCTGAATAACTTGTTGTTGGTGTACTTTGTATGAACAAGGGGTTAATAGTACTAAGACCAATTGGAAATAATTTACCACTCAAACCAGATGCTACATTACTTAAAGACAGTTTACCAATACCATTTGTTCTTACATAGCTAGTAACGGTAGCATTACTGATAGTTTCTGTAACAGTTAAATCAAATGCTCCTAAATTTATCTGACTTGCATTAAGTAATGCAATATTTCCTGTTACTGTCTTATTAGAACTCATCGTAACAAGAGTCGGCGTTCCAATTTCTAACCCTCCAATTGGAGGAACTATTAATGAACCTGTCCCGCCTAATTCTGCGGTTGTTCCATTGATGATAAATTTTGCAATGCCAATTGAAGCTGCTTCAAAATCAATATTTCCTATTCCTCTAATGCCATTCCTGAATACTTTATTCCCCGGATTCTGCCATCTTATAGTTGCATCGCCAGCACACTCAAAAACTCCATTAAATGTTGTTGGGTTATTACTTCCTACTAGCATAATAGTAGGTGCTGTTGCAGTAGTTCGAAATATAGGAATCGTTGTGGAATTTGCATTGGGAAAGAAAACAACATTGCTGGAAGAGAATCCTCCGTTAAGAGTATATTCAAGTATGGACTGATGCTGATAGATATAATTATTTGCATTTATGCTTACCCCCGCACCTGTAAGACCCGCAGCTGATATCCTTAGTATGCCGCCTGTTGCAATACTAATAGTGGGGGTTCCCGTACCAAATAAAGGCGCACTAGAAGGAACAGCTAAATTAAAAACCCCACCGGTCTGAATATCCAAATCATCTCCTGCTCCATCCTGAATTGTAATTGTGCCACCAGTATAATTTAATATTCCCCCACTTTGAATTACCACCTGATCTATAATAGGAAATGAATTAACAGTTACTGTATGTGTATTTAAAATGGTTATAGTATTCGCATTAAAATCCGGAATAGCTGTAGCGGGCAGATAAGGTACTATCCCATCTGGTGATGATTCCCAGGTAGAAAGAATATTCCAATCACCCGATTGAAAAGATCGAAAGAAATGAGTGCTTGCAGGAGTAAAGTTGGCAGTTAAAGTGAAATCATCAATACCTAAACCATCATCAGATCCAGAAGCATCCAGATCAATCCAACGTATAAAACAAGTTCTCCCTATAGGTATTGTTAAGCCAATAATAGTACCGCTTAGAACCGTTCTGTTACTAATTGCATTTCCATCAAGAGCTCTTGGGACACCTGTAGTTTCAGGTGCTGTAAAATCCAACACATCAGCACTTATCCAATTGCCGTTATCAAGTCGATTTGCATTAAAACTATATTCAAAATCTAACATGTCAACTCTAGCAGCATTGCCTAAACGCCATTGTTCACCTGTGTAAGTAATAGTGATGCTGGTAATTACGCTACCAGTATTATTTGTAAACCAAAAGCCAAAAGAAGGAATTAAATTTCCCGATTGCAAACCACCAAGAGTTCTATCGGTAGCGGCAGTAGTTCCAAAGTTATAAGTGTCGCCATTTGTAGTAGAGCCATCATTTGCAGTGATAGTGGTATTTTGATTTGTACCATCTTCCAAAAAAAACCAGCCAGTTAGGCTTGGAATAATAATACCTAAATCACCATCTGTTACACCAACTAAATCACCAGTACCTAAACTAGTAAAATCCTGATTGTATGTAGAAAGGATTAATGAATATTGACCTCTCAACGAAAAAAGTAAGAGGAAAAATATTGTTGTTATTAAAAACTTCCGCATAGTTCCCGTTTTAAGATTAAACAACTAATCAAAACAGATACGATACCACGAAAGATTTTTAAAGGATTGGAGTGCTATTGAACTTAGCTCTACGAATCTATGGGATTCTTAAATTAAGATGCAAAACGGCTGCAACTATTTATCCTCATTTTAAAATAATACTCAAACCGTTTTTTGAGTCTGTGGCAGCTTCATATCAGGGAAAAGGGCGGATAATAAAAGCAGCAGGGAGGAAAGCATGACCAGATAGAGGCCGAGTTGTTTTTCCGGACACTCCCCGCCCTGGCAGGTGGAGATGACAAAAAAATTGCGGAGTGCCCAGCCGGTGTTGAGTGCAGTGACCATTAAATTTAATCGCTTAGCCCATACCCGCTGTATGATGGTGCAAATAATAAAGAAGGCTGATAACAGCAAATGAAAATAGCCGGGTTTGCCAAAGTTGGTGCCCGTGGCATCAACCCCACTTACGGTAATGTTTTTTGACTCAATAATTACCCAGGGTGTAAAACAGGAAATAATTAGTACTACTGCTGCTGCAAGGCCTATCCATTTTATATACCGCATAATTGTGTTTGCTATTGCGGTGCAAGATACTGAATTGAACGTTTTGCTACAAAGGATAGAAAGTGAGGAATACAGAGCGGAGACAAGGAAGATAGAAATAAAAAAAAGCCCCGGCTGCATATAGCAACCGGGAAGATATAATTTTAATTATTCTATTTTGTATTATAACTTAATACCTACCGTTAAGCTCAATACACGGTGTTTATTATTATCATCAGCAGAACTGTTGGTGCCGCTTTGCAATTTGGCTAAACCTAAACCATAGTTGAGGGATAATACAATGTTTTTTGTTTCAACTCCTGCTGTGGCTCCTAAACCATAATCGAAACGCTTTATTATCCCGAAGCCGGCACCTTCTTCGTAATCTAATGTGGAGGGATCATCATCAGAAAATTCAATATTTCTTTCGCTGCTGAAAGCTATGTTGGCAAATTTACCGTCTACCCTGTTTTTTCCTGCTACGCCGATTGCTATGTAAGGACCTGCACCTGCAAAGAATTTAATGGGGCCGGGTGTTTTAAATACAATGTTGGCAGGTATCTCAACATACAACGGATTGGTGGTGGCTCTATAATAAGTAGGGTCTGTAGTAGCTCCATCCTGAGTTTTTGAACCTTTTCCTGTAAATAATACGCCGGGTTGAAAATATAAGAAGGGCAAAATTTTAATATTACCAATAAAGCCTACCTGGAAACTAGTAAGGGTTTTGTTCTCATCAATATCACCATCATTTGTAATACTTACATTAGCGAGATTAACACCAGCCCTTAAAATTTGCGACTGGGCAGAAAAAGTAATAAAGGAAAGCAAAAGAACTCCAAAGATTTTTGTTTTCATAAATAGAAATTTGTTTAAAGGGGTTTTGCAAAAGTCTTGCCAAAACAGGTAAAGGGCTTTAAAGATTAGGAGTCAGTAAAAAGATGACTCCGTTATGACTACATTTCTACAAACTGAGTAAAATTGTCAACTATATAACTTAGGAGTTACCATATATCTTTAATACCGGCTCCCGCAATGAAGCGGCCTCTTCTGTGCAATGAAAATATATAGCGGATGCTATGGCTTCTGGTTTTACCCATTTATTAAAATCTGCATCGGGCATTGACTTCCTGTTTTGCGGCGTATCAATAGTTGAAGGGACTACTATACTTGTAACAATATTTGTTCCTTTGGCTTCTTCGTTCATTAATTCTGCCAGGCGAAACAGCAATGATTTGCTTAAGCCATAAGCTACCATGCCGTTGCTGTTTTTCATATCAAGCCCCGGCCGGGCACCAATTAAAAATATACGACCATAGCCTTGTAGCATCATTTGTAAAAAAACAGGCCTGGCTACATTGTAAGCAGTTTCAAAATTTAACTGATATTGTTTCAACACATCTGCGGTTTTTGTATCGGCTATCTTGCCCATTGCAAAGCCACCAACGGTTAATACAGCTGCATCAATGTTTCCATGTTTTGCTGCTGCAAACTCAACAAACTGTCGGGCCTCTTCTTCTTTTGCTAAATCAACCATTGCGGTTTCAAGATTTTTTCCTTGTATAGCAATGCCGGTTGGATCGTTTGGAGCTAATGTAGATACAACCATATAGCCTTCTACCATAAATTTTTTTACTACTGCTTGTCCTATGTTGCCGGATGCGCCGGTTACTATAATTGTCTTCATCAGTTAGTTTGAAAACGAATTTACAGAAACAAAAGCTCATATCCCTTTGATATGCTAATAAAATCGACAAGCAAAGTGGCAACAAAAAAGCCGGCTATAATAACCGGCCTTTACTAACCCATAGTTCTATGTTTAAACTATATAATTCCATTCATGTACGTCCGCTTCTATACCAGTGCGAATGTTTTCTAATTTTGTTTTCAGTTTATTCAACAGGCTATCTTTATTATACCCGGGCAATTGATAGTCTATTCCGTTTATATTAATTGTTTGAATAGGTGCTACTACGGCTGCGGTGCCAGCACCAAATGCTTCTGTAATTGTTTTGTTGCGAAATGCTATGGCTAATTCCTCTACTGCAACGGGTCTTTCTTCTGTTTTATAACCCATATCATTTGCCAGAGCTAACAATGAATCTCTTGTTACCCCATCTAAAATAGAATCTGATAAGAGTGGTGTGACTAATGTATCATCAATAACAAACATCACATTCATCATTCCTGATTCTTCGATGAATTTATTTTCTTTTGCATCTGTCCATAGTACTTGTTCGTACCCCTGCTCTCTTGCTAATTTAGTTGGATAGTATGCTCCGCCATAATTACCGCCACATTTTGCAAAACCAGTTCCTCCTTTGGCGGCCCGTATGTAATTAGTCTCTACTTTTACTTTTATTGGGTTAGCATATAATTCAGGAACAGGCCCACTAAAAATGATGAAGCGGTACTCTTCTGAAATTTTTACACCAAATCTTGCTTCACTTGCATATACAAATGGACGCAGATATAATGCAGCTCCTTTTTGTTTTGGCACCCATGCTTTATCTGTATCCACTAATTTCAATAATCCTTCGGTAAATAATTCTTTGGACGGTGCAGCCATACATAACCGGTCGAGGGATTTTACAAAACGATCGTAATGCTTATCAATGCGAAATATATTGATACGACCATCATCCATACGAAATGCTTTCATTCCTTCAAACACCGTTTGTCCGTAATGTAACGCCAATGTACTTGGACTTAAGGACAAATTGGCAAATGGCAATATCATAGGCTGCTGCCATTCACCATTAGTATAATCGCATAACAACATATGGTCGGAAGTGTATTTACCGAACTCCAGATTACTAAAATCAACTTCGGTAATAGTGGAGCGATGCACTCTTTTAACGGGGATCTCAGTAAGTAATTCCATATTGTTAAATGTTAGTTTCATGAAAGAATAGTTGACCGTAATTATTGGCAGCCTCGAGGGCAGGTTCAATATCAATTATCATTTTTACATTGGCCCTTTTATAAACACCTGCCTCCACTTCCACATGTTGAAAACCAATTTTCTCATACAACTTAATGGCATGTGCATTTTTCTTATTAGAGTATAGAATTACTTTTTTTGCTCCTAATTCTTTTGCCTTTTTAAAGCTTGCATAACTAATGGCTTCTGCAATTCCTTTTCTGCGAAAATTTTCATCTACGGCCATTTTTGTAAATTCGAAAGTTTCATTATCAAATTTTCTTAATCCAACAGTACCTGCCGGAATTCCATCATATAATGCCATCAAAATAGCACCACCGGGTTCCAGAATTGCTTTATCAGGATTGGTCAATACCCATTCATCTACCGGTTCCATCTCAAATAATTCTTCTATCCATTGACGATTAAATTTTTCAAAATACGGTTGATGTTCTTTCCTGTATTCAACAATGGTGATTTTACTCATGGTATGATTCAATTTTAATCTGACACTGCAAATATTTTACTATTTATGCATTTAAAACAGATTCAGTTATTGTAATTTTGACTAGATCAGATTAAAGACGAGGCTCGAAATTCAAGTTCAGAGTTCATACTTTAAAGAGAGAATTATGCGTAAACAAAACTTCAGCGCAGACGATCACTTGTATATGCAGGTAGCCGATGGTCTCGAAAAAATGATAAGCGAAGATGTATTGCGAATTGGCGATAAACTTCCTTCTGTTAGAGTATTGAGTGATGAATATGGTATTAGTATGGGCACCGCCTTTCAGGCCTATTATCATTTAGAAGGAAAAGGATTGATCGAATCAAGACCCAAGTCTGGTTACTATGTTCGTTTTAATAAGCACCGCTTTCCTGATCTGCCGAAAATGAATCAACCTACACCACTTTCGCATGATATAAGTGTAAAGGAAATGATCGCTTCTATTTATTCTGACATTGCCTCTCACAACGATAAGGTAATCAACTTTGCATTGGCAGCACCGGATGCATCATTATTACCTACGGCAAAAATTAATAAGTCGATACTACAGGCGTTGCGCAATAGTAAAGACTCCTGCATTAGCTATGAACACACACAAGGCAATCTTGAATTGAGAAAACAAGTGGCCCGTTTATCTTTTAACTGGGGAGGAAAGGTAAAAGCGGATGATGTGGTAATAACTGGTGGCTGTTTAGAAGCTATTACACTTTGTATAAAAGCCATTACCAAACCGGGAGATACAGTGGCAGTAGAATCACCGAACTACTTTGGTATATTCCAATCATTAGAAAATATGGGCTTAAAGGTAGTAGAGATTCCTGCATCACCAGTTACAGGTCTTGATATTGATAGTTTGCAACAGGCCATTAAAAAAATCCCGATTAAAGCCTGTGTGGTAATTCCCAACTTCAACAATCCTTTAGGCGGTTGCATGCCCGATGAAAACAAAAAAAAATTGGTTGAAATTATTACGAAGAGTAATATTCCACTGATAGAAGATGATATTTATGGCGAATTGTATTTCGGGAAAAACCGCCCCCGTACTTGTAAATATTATGACACAAAAGGAATGGTGATGCATTGCTCCTCCTTAAGTAAATCGTTGGCGCCGGGGTATCGGATTGGCTGGGTGATTCCCGGAAAATTTTTGGAACAGGTGAAACAGATAAAACGTATTCACAATATCAGCTCCCCTACTCTTACACAAGCAGCTATTGCCCATTATCTGCAACATGGCCGGTATGAATATCATTTAAAAACTATTCGTAAAGCTTTGCATACACAATGCCTTCGCTACCTGCAAGCTATTATTGATTATTTTCCTGAAGACACCAATGTATCAAGACCACATGGAGGATTTATTTTATGGGTGCAGCTAAATAAAAAAATTAATACGTTCAAGCTGCGTATTGAAGCGATGAAGCACAACATTTCCATCGTTCCGGGAAAAATATTTTCTGCAAGTCATAATTATAACAATTGCTTCCGACTCAGTTTTGCAAGACCCTGGGACGATGAAGCAGATTATGGAATGATGCTATTGGGGAAAATAATAAAAAAGATGTTATAGGCTATTGTCATTTTTGTTTACGTCCACTCCTTTTTGATTTTTGCGGAAGTAAAAAAACAATGGCACTCCAATTAGCGTAATTAAAATACCCAACATTGAATTTACAACTGGCTGCCTGTCGTTCAGGTAATTCGTTATATCATTATACACAGTAATAATAAGAAAGACTGCGGTGAATAGTATAAAGAGAATTGTCACAAAAGGGTGCAGCCAGATTTTATAGGGTCTTTCTACATCAGGCATTTTCTTACGTAACAAAAAAATACCGATAGCTCCCAGTCCATAAGCTACCCAGGTAATAAACACCATCATATCTGCCAGCATATCAAAAGAACCGGTTATAATTAGCAATGACACCCAAACAGCATGTAGCCATAATGCATTGCCCGGTGTTTGATATTTTCGATGTTCCTTACCCGTCCATGCAGGAAACACTTTATCTTTTCCCATCGCATAAGTAACCCTGGTAGTAGCCATAATATTTCCATTGATGGCACCTAATGTACAAATAACGATCATAGCTGCTACTACAGCTTCAGCAGTATTGCCCAATGCAATGCCGATTGCATCAGAAGCTACCAAAGATGAAGCCGCTACTTTCTCAATAGGTAAGACGTACAAATATGCCTGGTTTACCAGCACATACACGATGATACATGCTATAACACCTGTAAATAAACTCTTCGGAATATTACGCTGCGGTTGTTTTATTTCGCCAGCAACAAAGGTGATATTGATCCAGCCATCATACGCAAAGAATGCACCTGTTAATGCAGCAATTACTCCGCTCAGCAATGCCCCACCCTGTTTGGGGTTTTCTGATTGAAAAAAGTTTTGTACAGTTCCATCAGCAAAAAAGAAAATACCAATTACCAATGCGGCTATTACTCCTATTTTTACAATAGTAGAAATAAGTTGGAAAGAACTTCCGGCTTTTACACTGCGATAATTTAACCAGGTTAATCCAACAACGACTGCGATAGCTAACGATTTTACACCAAAATTTTTCAACGGAAATAAATCACCTACAAAAGGTATATGCCAGATAATAGATTGCTCGGTGGCTTCACTAAATCTTGGTAGTTGTAAAAAAAAATCGGCATACTGTGCACAAACAAATGCAATAGCGGCTATAGCTGCTGTATTTACAACCGAGAAAGCCGACCAACCATAGAGATAGGCCACAAATTCGCCAAACATTTTTCTGAAATAAACATAGAGCCCTCCGGTCTCGGGCATCATAGCACCTAACTCAGCATATATTAATGCGCCGAACAAAGAAAATAAACCAGCAATTACCCAAACCAATGTTAACCAAACCGGCGAGCCCAATTGCCCGGCCATACTGGCTGGCTTCATAAATACACCGGAACCAATAACGCTTCCAATAACGATAGCAGTAGCGGACCAGAAACCAATTCTTTTTGCGAGAGATGTTGTGGTGGACATATTATTTAGGAAGATATGATATTTTTAATATAAGAACTCTCAGAAAATATCGTTTATTATAAATGAAGCAAATACTCTTATACCTATCGGCTTTTTTCTCAATAAGCAGCTATGGACAAATCGAAATCATTAATAAAAGCCTTGCCGATAGTTCTTTAAACTTATTATACATCGGTGTAGAAAATTATATTGAAATAAAATCTCAAAAGAAACTAAAGGGGGCTCAACTTACTATTACAGGGGCAGCTGGAAATTTGACCAGACTTAACGATGAGAAATTTGTTCTTCGAGTAAATTCTACAGAATCTTGCACTTTGAGTATTTTTCAGAATGGCAAAATATTAAAAAAGAAACTCTATCAAATAAAAGCAATCCCCTACCCAATAGCAACATTAAATGGGATAAAAGATACAACAATCAGCAAAAGCAAGTTCTTAATAAATCCTATTTTATCGATTGTTTTCCCCAATTGCTACTACCGAAGTTATCTTCAAATAATTTCATTTCAAGCAACATTTATTAAGGGTGGTGACAGCACTTTTACTCTTGCACGCCACAGCCATTTAAGTGAAGAGCAAATAAAATTAGCCAAACAACTGTCCACGGGCAGTAAAGTATATTTCGATGGCATTAGAGCAAGAGGACCTGATTCAAGAACAATTACACTTAACCCTTTCTGGATAAGGATTGAATAAAAAAAATCCCGCTTCTTATCGAAGCGGGACAATTCGTACTTAGTACTTATAACTTTTTACTTATTTATACATCTCTTCCTTCAACGCCTTCACTCTATCATCTTCCAAATACTCATCAAACGTCATCAATCGATCGATAATTCCTTTAGGTGTTAGTTCGATGATACGATTAGCCACCGTTTGCATAAATGTATGGTCATGGCTGGTTAATAAAATAATGCCTTTATAATCCGTACACTGTTCGTTGAAACTTTGGATGCTTTCCAAATCAAGATGGTTCGTTGGTTGATCCAGCAGAATTACATTCGGACTTTGCAGCATCATACGACTAAGCATGCAACGAACTTTCTCTCCCCCACTCAATACATTTGTGGTCTTCAACACATCATCGCCACTGAATAACATTTTTCCTAAAAATCCACGTAAGAATGGCTCGTCTACATCTTTCACATGGTCCGGCACATATTGACGAAGCCAATCCATCAGGTTGTCAGTACCATTAAAATATTGTGCATTCTCCTGTGGTAAGTAAGCATGGGTAACAGTTGTACCCCATTCGTATGAGCCACTATCGGCAATTGCTTCGGCAGTAATAATGTTGAAGAAACTTGTAACCGCCAATGGGTCACGACTAAGCAATGCTATTTTATCTCCTTTGTTTACAGAAAAAGAAACATCTTTAAATAGCACACGGCCATCAACCGACTTGGTAAGTTTGTCAACATTTAAAATCTGGTTACCAACTTCACGCAATGGTTGAAAAATAATACCCGGATATTTTCTATAACTCGGTTCAATTTCTTCAATTGATAATTTCTCCAATGCTTTCTTTCTTGAAGTTGCTTGTTTACTCTTTGATGCATTGGCACTGAAACGGGCAATGAAGTCGATCAATGCCTGGCGTTTCTCTTCTACTTTTTTATTCTTATCATTTACCTGGCGGGCCATCAATTGGGATGACTCGTACCAGAATGTATAGTTACCCGTAAATATCTTTACTTTTTGACGATCAACATCTGCAACATGGGTACATACCGCATCTAAAAAGTGACGGTCATGGCTCACTACTAAAACGATGTTTTCATAATCAGCCAGGAAATTTTCTAACCAACCAATCGTTTCAATATCCAGACCGTTGGTAGGCTCATCCAATAATAAAATATCAGGGTTACCAAAAATGGCTTGTGCCAACAACACCCGAACTTTTAAATTAGAAGGAATGTCTTTCATCAACGACTGATGATATTCTTCCCCAACTCCCAACTCTCCTAATAATGTTCCGGCATCACTTTCGGCAGTGTAGCCTCCCATTTCGCCAAACTCACCTTCCAGTTCGCCAGCTCTCATTCCATCTTCTTCTGTAAAATCTGCCAATGCATAAATAGCTTCTCTTTCCTTCGCTACTTTCCAGAGTTTGGTATGGCCTATCATTACGGTATTCAAAACAGTTTCTTCATCAAATTCAAACTGGTTTTGTTTTAGAATTGCCATCCGTTCGCCGGGTGTGATGGTGATCGTTCCTTTGTTTGGCTCGATTTCTCCGCTCAATATTTTCAGGAATGTACTTTTACCTGCACCGTTGGCACCAATTACACCATAGCAATTGCCTTTGGTGAAATTCAGGTTTACTTCTTCAAACAATACCCTTTTGCCATAGGCCAGTTTCAGGTCTTTTATACTTATCATTATTACAAAAAATTAAGGCCGCAAAGGTACGTTAAAACAAGGAGTGAATTATCCCCGATATAAGAAATTTACAGCAGCAACGTTATAGATCAGGTGTTCGCAAAATCGTTGATTATTAACTTACTAATCTTTACATGCAACTAAAAATCTGCTTCTTTTTGTTTTTTGGGTTTATCTCCCATTCAGGATGGGCTCAATCCACTCCATCCGTGCATGTTTATTTTGCAACAGCCAAATGGGAATTAAGCAGTTCTGCCAAAGCTACGCTGGACAGTTTAACAGATTCACTCGATGTTGCGGATCGCATTGAACTCCACGGTCATTGTGATGCTGTAGGTGAAAATGCGTACAATGAGCTACTCTCGGCAAAAAGAGCACAAGCAGTAAACAGTTACCTGCTGAGCATCGGTTGGGAACAACAAGATATAAAAGTGGTACAGGCCCATGGAGAAAATTTACCGCTGAATAAAAATCTCTCCCCGGAAGAAAGAAGTCTGAACCGGCGGGTGGAGATTAAGATCATTCATACTGCGATAAATAAAGGGCAATCACTTACAGAAAAACTAGCGGACAGTACTGTTACAGCAGGAAGCAATATAGTTTTACGGAATATAAATTTCGTTGGAGGAATGCGTCATTTTCTTCCGGAATCTATGCCTATGCTTGAGGAGTTGTTGGATGCGATGATTACTCATCCAAATCTTGTAATAGAAGTGCAAGGCCATATTTGCTGTCAGCCAGATGAACGGGAAGGATTGAATTTAGAAACTGCCAACTATACTCTTTCTGCAGACAGAGCAAGGGCTGTAAGGGAATATCTTGTTTTGAAAGGAATTGCTCAGCACCGTGTTTCATCAAAAGGTTTTGGACATTCTCTTCCTTTATATCCTTACCCGGAAAGATCAGAAGCAGAAAGAATAGCTAACAGAAGAGTTGAGATAAAGATTATCAGAAAATAACTTCCCCGGCTAACTACTTATCAACTTTCGTTGCGTCGAACTTGTCTGCCGACAGGCAGGCTCTTCATCATTTTGTTCGCTACTCACCATTTTGCAATATTCATTATTATTCATAACTAACTTTCAATTCATACCTAATAAAAAAGTCCCGCCTTTTACAAAGCGGGACTGTATTGATAATGTTTGATAATATTCTTATCGCATAATCTGTACTTTTCCTTCGGCCAACCTTTTTCCTGCTGCATCGCCTACTACAACAAAATAAATTCCACGGGATGCATTGCTCATATTTATTGGTATCAATGTATATGGCCCGGTTATCGGGAATTGTCTGCTGTAAGCTTTATTACCTTTTGCATCATAAACAATAATAGTTCTTGTAGTGTTGCTACTACTATTATTATAGTAAGACACGGTAAAGTTTCCATTATTCGGTGTTGGGAAAATGAACAGTTTATTGCTTACTGTTGCATCAACTACAACATTAGCAGATTGATTAGAGCAGGTAACACCACTAAATACTTCCTGAATAGTTACACGGTAGGTGCCAATTTGTTCAACATTTATAAGTCTTGTATTACCTGCATTCGCAACAGCAGTTCCGTTATACAACCAGGTAGTTGTAAGTACCCCTGCTGTTTGTGCACTTGGCGTAGCAGTTAGCAAGGATGTTTGTCCTGGCAACAAACTACTTAAAGAAGCTGTAAGACCAACTGTTGGTAATTGACGAACAGTTAAAACTGCACTAGCTGATGTTGTTGGTGCAGTACATGTAGTGTTTGATAATTGTACACGGTAAGTACCAGTCATAGCAACAGTGGAATTGGTAAACGTCAAAGTTGCTGAGTTAGCACCAGCAATACCATTACCGTTAGTTACATTATTAAAGCCTGCACCTGTATTTACCTGCCACTGATAAGTGATAGGTTGAGTGCTTGTACCGGTTACACTTAAGCTTGTATTGCTACCAGAACAAATTTCTGTAGCGGCAGCTGGTTGAGTAGCAACTACAACTGGTGAAATCACCGTTAATGTAGCTGCTGCAGATGTTGCTGCTGGTGAACAAGTACCTGTTACCACAACTCTGTATTGATTTCCATTCATACCGGCAGTTGCTCCTGTTACCGTATATGAAGAAGCTGTAGCAGTTGGTATATCTGTAAATCCTGAACCTGTATTTACCTGCCATTGGTAACCAATACCAGTTCCGCTTGCTGTAGAACTAAATGTATTGTTTCCACCCACACAAATAGTAGCACTTGTTGGATCAGCAGATATAGAAGGCAATGTATTTACCGTTAGTGTTGCTGCATTAGAAACAGCCGGTGTTGTACATGTTGCATTTGATAACTGAGCCCTGTACTGATAACCGCTCATAGAAGGTGTAGCTCCTGTTATAATTAATGTAGCTGCATTTATACCGGAGTAGGGAGCACCTACAGGCACATTCACAAAACCAGATCCTGTGTTAACCTGCCATTGATAAATAACTCCCGTTCCGCTACCTGCTACTGTAAAGCTGGCATTTGCTCCATCACATACTGTAGTATTGGCTGGTTGACTTGTTACGGTTACTGGTGATATTACAGTAAGAGTAGCAGCCGCAGAAGTAGCTGGTGAAGGACAGCTTCCAGAAACAATAACACGGTATTGGTCGCCACTCATGCCGGCTGTAGTACCAGTAACAGTGTACGATGATGATGTAGCTGTTGGAATATCAGTAAAGGCTGGGACAGCTGCAGTACTAATCTGCCATTGGTATGTTAAGCCTGAACCTGTGGCACCGACACTGAATGTATGATTACCGCCAGCACATAATGTGATGCTTTGCGGATTTGCAGTGATTGCCGGTGCTGTGTTTACCGTTAATGTAGCAGCAGCAGAAGTAGTACTCCCACATTGAGTGCTTGCAACTACACGGTATTGATTTCCGTTCATACCTGCTGTTACACCCGCAAGGTTTAACGTAGCAGTAGTTGCACCACCAATATTGGTAAATGCAGGAACTGCCAATGTACTTACCTGCCATTGATAAGCTGTAGCGGTTGGAGATACAACTGTAAAAGAAGTATTACTACCTGCACATACGGTTTGATTGGAAGGTTGTGTTGTAATAGCAGGACCGGCACCCGGGTTAATTGTAAAAGTTATATTCCTTGTTTGAACCAATGCACCTGCTGTACCGGTAACTGTTACTATATATGTTCCTGCATGTAATGCAGCCGCATTAGTTATTGAAACAGTTGTGCTGGTACTTCCAGTAGTAAGAGGATTTGTTCCGAATGCTACCACCGGTGCTACTGGTGTAGTTGGAGTAACACTGGATGTTAATGCAATATTTGTATTGAAGCCACCAACATAGGTAGCCGTTAATGTTGTTTGCAACGAAGCCGCAGGACAAGCAGAAACCACTGGTGCAGGGCTGCTGAATGTAAAGCCTGATACTGCTGCATTTATTGTAAAATTAGCATTAGAGATATCAAAGAAAATATTTCCTAACGCTTCGATTCTGATTCTTGCGGTAGTAGTTGCTGGTATAACTGGTAAGTTTAATGCTTCCGAGCCATCATTTGCAGTACTTGCAGTTAACTCATGCGGATAAGTTAAGCCTCCATCTACTGACAATGTAATTCTAACATTCGCTACGTTAAACGGAGCCGCAGTTGTACCTGCATTGTTCCAGGTAATGGTTTGAGAAGTTCCTGCATTGTAAACCTCGCCGCCATTAGGAGAGGTAACTGCAAAAGGTGTAGTGCCAACTGCATTTACCTGAAATGTTGCTGCCCCCTGGCAACCTTCACCACTAGAAACAACTCCACTTCCGCCAGCTCGGTTATCTCTCACTGTTAATCTAAATTTCATTGCCCGTGCTACCTGAGGTAATACTTCTCCTCTTAATCCATCCATTGCAGAAGGTGCACCTGTTCCAGGGTAGTTAGCAGCGATTACTCTTATATCAGGAAAAGTCCTGCTACCAGATATTTTTGAAAGTCTTGTTCTGAACAAAGGACGGGTTGTGCTGGTTCCAGCACTGGGCCAGGTACCCGCTGGGCCATCATCCCATCCCTCCCAATTGTAAGTTATGGCATCACCATCTGCATCAGTAGCAGCCCCTGTCAGCGTAAACGGTGTATTAATTGGAATGCTAACATTATTTGTACCCACAGATGTGATTACCGGCAAAGTATTTCCAGTTGCGGATACTGTTCCACAAGCGGCACCGCCACCAGAAGTAATAAAATTAGTTATTGCATCATAGCTTATTGCGTGAAAAATAGCATCGCTATTGGGCTGGATATTTTCTGTTGGAGCACATATACCTGCATATGCCATAATAGTTGTTCCACTACCAGGTTCATGCAAGTCACCGTTAACTCCACACTGAGTAGAGTTAAAAGTGTGAGGTGCATTGAACTGGTGACCCATTTCATGGGCTACATAATCAATATAATATGGATCACCTACAGGATTTACTCCTCCTGTAAGTCCACGACCTTTACTTCCACTACAAACCACACCTAATCCGGCTACACCTGCATTGGATGCTGTACAACCAAGGTGACCTATATCATAAGCAGAAGCTCCACCTACACCTGCGAGAGCTGTATTAATATTACCAGTAATTGCATTTAACTCTGCTATAGACCCATTATTTAACCATGGATCAGTTGCAGGATTCAAATATTCAATCAAGTTATTATCTGCTATTAATACAAGTCTGATAGCCAACTCATCTTCATAAACCTGTGTTAAGCGATTAACACCTGTAACGATTGCAGCATGTGTAGGGCCTGCAAGTCCACCGCCAACTGCTTGTGCAAACTCACCAGTAATAGCAAATGCAAGACGATATGTGCGAAGTTGCGTACCACGACATGGGCCAGCTTCTGTAACTATACTTTCATTAACAGGTGGATTCTGCATACCACAGGTAAATTCTGTCCTTCCATTATAGTCACGCAAATAATAACTCACATAGTTGTTTACATCACGCCTTGCATAGGGGTCAATAAGAATTCGTCCATTAGGCGAATTTATTTGAGCACTAAATCCAAAATATGGATTGTAGTCAAACCTGATTGTTGCGTAAGGATCATCTATTCCCTGCCCTGCAAACGTTCTTATTTCAGGAAATTTAACAGCTAAGCCCGGCTCTTGTACACTACTTTCCCATACCCGGAATTTAGCCATCGTACCGTTAGGCATTGGTAATTCAAGCACAGGTGCTTGATTCCGGTTATTAATTACACTTGCTTCCGAAGGCAATAACCATAAGAAGTTTTTCATTCGCTGCACATCTAAACTAGCTGTACGAAATTTTTGAGGAACAATTACTCTTTGTCCTGTTGTAGAGAGAGTGGTGTTTTCACCTGCATCTGTAAAAAAACGATTTTGTGCTGACGCAGAAAGCGAAACCACCAAAACAGTAAATACAGTAAGTTTTAGTTTGTAAAATAATTTCATATAATTTTTTTAAGTGATGGGCAGAACACAGTATCCGCCAAAATCATAGCTTGGAAAAAAAGTTAATAAAGTTAAGCATCATTAATCTATTGCCAAATCGGAATATCCACATATGGGGCACAAAAAACCCCGTCTCGTTTAAAACGAGACGGGGTAAGTATATAGCTTTAAAGCTGTTTTCTTAGTAGCCCATGCCACCCATATCAGGTGCGCCATGAGAATGAGCTGCTTCTTCTTTCTTAGGCTTGTCAGCTACTACTGCTTCAGTAGTTAGCAACATTCCGGCAATTGAAGCTGCGTTTTCCAAGGCTACACGGCTTACTTTAGTTGGGTCAATAACACCTGCCTTAAATAAGTTTTCGTACACTTCTGTTCTTGCATTGAAACCGTAGTCACCTTTACCTTCTTTAATTTTCTGTACAACTATAGAACCATCAATACCTGCATTGGAAGTCAATGTACGCATTGGCTCCTCTAATGCACGGCGAACGATAGCCATACCAGTTTGCTCGTCAGCTATTTGTCCTTTTACTTTTGGATCTAACGCTTCGATAGCACGGATATAAGCTACTCCGCCACCCGGAACGATTCCTTCTTCAACCGCAGCTCTTGTTGCATGTAATGCATCATCAACACGGTCTTTTTTCTCTTTCATTTCCATTTCTGTAGCAGCACCGATATATAATACAGCAACACCACCTGCTAATTTAGCAAGACGTTCCTGTAGTTTTTCTTTATCATAATCAGAAGTAGTGTTTTCTACCTGTGCTTTAATTTGATTTACACGGGCAGTTATATCAGCTTTTTTGCCTTTACCGCCTACGATGGTTGTGTTGTCTTTATCAATTGTAACTGAAGCAGCAGAACCTAATGTTGTTAAATCAGCACCTTCCAGTTTGTGACCTAACTCTTCGCTAACCACAGTGCCTGCAGTCAGGATAGCAATATCAGTCAACATTTCCTTTCTTCTGTCACCAAAGCCCGGAGCTTTAACAGCTGCTACTTTAATTGTACCACGAAGTTTGTTTACAACTAATGTAGCTAATGCTTCGCCTTCCAGATCTTCTGCAATGATCAATAATGGACGACCACTTTGTGCAACTTTCTCCAGGATATGAAGAATATCTTTCATGGAAGAAATCTTCTTATCATAAATAAGGATGTATGGATTCTGTAATTCAGCTTCCATTTTTTCGCTATTTGTAACGAAATATGGAGAGATATATCCACGATCGAATTGCATACCTTCTACTACATCAACAGTAGTATCAGTTCCTTTTGCTTCTTCAACAGTAATAACGCCTTCTTTACCAACTTTTACAAATGCTTCTGCAATCAGCTTACCGATTGTTTCATCATTGTTTGCAGAGATTGTTGCTACCTGTTGAATTTTTTTGCTGTCGTTGCCAACAGTTTGAGATTGAGCTTTTAAATTCTCAACTACTAATGAAACGGCTTTATCAATACCTCTTTTCAAATCCATTGGATTTGCGCCAGCCGCTACCATTTTTAACCCTTCGCTAATAATAGACTGAGCTAAAACAGTTGCAGTAGTAGTTCCATCACCCGCAATATCTGCAGTTTTAGAAGCTACTTCTTTTACCATTTGAGCACCCATGTTCTCGATCGGGTCTTCCAGTTCAATTTCTTTAGCAACAGTAACACCATCTTTAGTTACCTGTGGTGCACCAAATTTTTTCTCAATAACCACATTGCGACCTTTTGGTCCAAGTGTTACTTTCACGGCGTTGGCAAGAAGATTTGCTTTGCCATTGTATTATTGATTTATAATAGTTAATTAAATTAATCGCTTATTGCTACTCGCCACGAGCAGCTCGCAGCGAAAAGCTTGCAGCTTTTCTTATACTATCGCCAAAATATCCGACTCTCTCATAATAAGATAGTCTTCGCCATCGATCTGAATTTCTGTACCTGCATACTTACCATATAATACGGTATTACCAGCTTTTACAGTTACCGGCTCATCTTTTTTGCCAGGACCAGCAGCGATTACAGTGCCTCTTTGTGGTTTTTCTTTTGCAGTATCCGGGATGATGATTCCACCAGATGATTTCTCTTCGGCAGCGTCAGCCTTTACAATTACCCTGTCGTGCAGTGGGGTAACGCTTACTTTTTTAGCCATAATTGTATTGATTTTTGATTTTTTTAATTTGTCCGCCTTCGCATAAGCTTAAGCGGCTAAAGGACGGCGAAGGTACGGCGAATAACATGCCATCAGGTGGTAAGCGGAAAAAAATTCAGTTTAAGTGACATACCAGGCAGAACAAAAGCTAATTGACGGTTCTTTTACAGCCATTGTGACAAATTTTCACATGTAAACTTTAAATCCCCGGTGTTTTTTATTACTGATAAGCAAGCTTATACCAGTAATCAATAAAACATAAACGCTTATCTTCGCCCCCCAAATAGTTCATTACATCAATGATTAGCAGAAGAAATATCCGGGTAAAAGTGATGCAGACCTTATATACAGTGTTTGCCTTAGAGAACGAAGTAAAACCCGGTGAGCCGCAAAAGTTGTTACAACAACATTTTAGCCAGACCCGTTCTCTTTTAGTTTACCTGCTTTATTTTTTATCCGAAGTACCCCGCTATGCCGAAAAAGATGCTCATAAAAGAGCCGGTAAACATCTTCCCAATGCTGCGGACCTAAACGTAAACATAAAAATTGCCGGCAATGAGTTGCTTTGGAAGATGCTTGAAGACACAGGCCTGAATGAACAATTTAAAACAGAAAAGCCTGAACTAAAGATTGATAATGAGCTGCTCCGCAAAATCTACCTTTCCCTCGTTGAAACACAGGAGTATAAAACATATACCGCTCAACCTGGCCGTGAAAAAACAGATGAAAAAAAGATACTGGAATTTATATTAAATGATTTGCTGCTGGCGAATGAGTTGTTTGTATCGCATATAGAAGAAAATTTTTCTAACTGGGATGATGATGGTGAAATGGTGGTACAACTTCTTACCGCCTATCTTCAAAAACCAGGCTCGATTAATTTTAAAATAATGCTGAGTGCAGATAAAGAACAATTTGCAAAAAGCCTGCTGCAAACCGTTCTCGACAAAAACGAACACCTGCAAACACTCATTGTTCCAAAATTGAAGAACTGGGATCCTGAAAGAATTGCTCATCTGGATATGATAATGATGAAAATGGGTGTGGCAGAATTTCTTTATTTTGAAACAATTCCTCCTAAGGTAACTATCAACGAATACATTGATCTGGCTAAAGACTACAGCACCGCACAAAGCGGCCAATTTGTAAATGGCATTCTTGATAATATACATAAGGAGCTAACACAGGAAGGTAAAATGCAAAAAGTTGAATATAAAAAAGGCTAATACGGCCCCCAACTGTAAACTTGTTCGCCATTAAACTAACCTTTACATTTGCACTTCGCAAAAAAACACTCAATGAAAAAAGTAATATTCATATTTGCTGCTATTATCAGCATCGCTGCCTGCAAAAACGAAGACAAAAAAACTGATACTGTTGCAACTACTGAACTAACGGCCGAAGAAAAAGAAAAGGCAAAAACAGACTCCAGCAACTTCACCTCCATCCAGTGGCTTGATTCGACATTCCTGGATCTGGGGAAAATTAAAAAAGGAGAAACGGTTGAAGTTAGTTTCCGTTTTAAAAATACGGGTAGCAAACAATTGGTAATTGCCGATGTTAGTGCCGGTTGTGGTTGTACAATTCCAGAAAAACCACAACAACCTTTTGCACCGGGTGAAGAAGGTGTTATTAAAGCTAAATTTGAAAGTAAAAATCAAAATGCAGGACCGCATCAAAAACCGGTATATGTAACAGCAAATACTAATACACCCAATCCTATAATATTGAATTTTAAAGTAGAGATTACAGAATAACAATTAAAACGTTTACACATGTTCAGTACATTTTATTTTTTAGCAGACCCCCCATCTGGCGGTGGCATGGGAGGCTTTCAGTTTGTTTTTTTAGGTTTAATGATTCTTGTTTTCTGGATGTTCTTCATCCGTCCACAAGCAAAAAGAGCAAAAAACCAAAAGAAGTTTATTGAAGAATTAGGTAAAGGCGAAAAAATTGTAACCATTGCAGGTATACATGGCACTATCAATAAAGTAAATGAAGACGGGACATTGAATATTGAAGTAAGTCCAGGCAGTTATATTAAAATTGAAAAAAGTGCTATCAGTATGGATTGGACTGTAGCATTGAATAAACCAGCCGTAACAACTGATAAAAAATAACGTAACAAATAATTAAATTCCAAATTCCAGTAGCACTTGCTATCTTGGAATTTGGAATTTTTATTTTCCCGATTATATGATTAAAGTAGGACTCACAGGAGGAATTGGCAGTGGGAAAACCACCGTTGCCCGCATATTTGAAACGCTGGGCATACCTATATACTATGCAGATGATGCTGCAAAAAGATTGATGAATAGTAATGAAGAATTAAAATCACTTATTATTAAACATTTTGGTGAAGAAAGTTACCAGCAAGGCGAACTCAATAGAAAATATATTGCCTCCATAGTTTTTAATGATAAAGAAAAACTGGAGTTACTAAACTCTCTCACCCACCCTATTACTATGCAGGACGCTTTATTATGGATGAATAAACAGACAACTTCGTATGTGATCAAAGAAGCTGCGCTCTTGTTTGAAAGTGGTGCTGCTGATCAGTTAGATTATATTATCGGCGTATATGCACCTCAGCATATTAGGGTAAAACGGGTAATGGACAGAGATAAAACAACTATTGAAGAAGTAATGAAGAGAGTAAGCCGCCAGATTGATGAAGAAATGAAAATGAAACTTTGCGATTTTGTAATTACAAATAACGACCAGCAATTGGTAATACCGCAAGTGCTAGAACTCGATAATAAATTCAAAGCACTTGCAGTAGAAATATGATTATTTTAATTTGCTTACTGCTGCTTTAATTCTTTTCCACCCCTCTTCTATTTTTTCCATACTGTTAGCAAAAGAAAAGCGGACACATTTTGGTTCACCAAATGCATCACCCATTACAGAAGATACATGAGCATTATTCAATAAATACATTGAAAAATCGGCTGCATTAGTTATGACCGTTTCTCCATCAGTTTTTCCATAATAAGAACTTACATCAGGAAAAATATAAAAAGCACCATCCGGTTCGCTGCAAACTAGCCCCGGAATATCTTTTACAATTTCGAGTACTCTTCCTCTTCTCCTGGTAAATTCTTTTACCATATCCAATGATGGACGTAAATCAGTAGTTAAAGCTACAACTGCAGCTTTTTGTGCAATGGAATTAGCACCGCTTGTAAACTGGCCTTGTACTTTTTCACAAGCCTTTGCTATTGTTGTATTGGCTGCTATATAGCCAAGTCTCCAACCGGTCATTGCAAATCCTTTACTTAAACCGTTTACGATAACCACCCTGTCTTTTATATCATCAAATTGTGCAATGCTTTCATGCTTACCAATAAAATTGATGTACTCATAAATTTCATCTGAAAGAATGGTGATTTGCGGATACTTTCTAAATACTTCAACCAATGCCTCCAACTCTTGCTTTTTATATACCGCACCACTTGGATTGCAAGGGGATGAAAAAAGAAATACTTTTGTTTTGCTTGTTATGGCAGCTTCTAATTGAGCCGCTGTTATTTTAAATCCCTGTTCAGTAGTGCTTTTAATTTCAACCACTTTTCCTCTTGCAATTTTTACCAGCTCACTATAAGTAACCCAATAGGGTGTTGGAATAATCACTTCATCATCTTCATCCACCAATGCAAGTATTGCATTAGCCAGGCTTTGTTTTGCACCGGTTGATGCAACAATATTTTCTGGTTTATAATCAAGGTTATTATCTCTTTTAAATTTTGTACAAACTGCTATTGCTTTAATTGCTGCTTCTTTAATATGAACAGGTGTATCAAAATCAGGTTCGCCAAGACTTAGATCAATTACATCAATGCCCTTTGCCCGAAGTTCTCTGCCGAGCTTTGCCATTTTCAACGTTTCCGGTTCATTAAAACGATCTAAAAAAGAAGATAACTGCATGTTGATTGGTTTAGTAAACGATGTTGGTGTTTAATGATTTGGCAAGCAGCCAGCAAATGTAAGAATTTGAGGGAAACAGCAAAGACATGATGCTAGAATCGTTTTTAATAACAAACCTTAGTTTTTATAATCGAATCTAAACGACGATAAGTCTGCCGGAAATTTCCTGCTTCTTTTCAACTCATAGTCATAAATAACTCTTCCCAGGTTTTTTAAAAAAGGATAACCGATAGTTTTATAATCATACTTATCATCATTA
>LNFJ01000166.1 GCA_001464625.1 Bacteroidia bacterium Ga0077558
ATTTGTAACCCGGGCAAGAGGCGACAGAGCTGGTGCTGCGGTGGCAAATCAAACCATTTGGACACAAATGGAAAATGATGCAATTGCAAGAGGAGAAATACCCTGGATAAGCCAGGAAAGTCCAATACGGCCGGGCATGCTTCCTTTATTTGGAAGGGTTCGTACCTGGTTGTTTGACTCTTTAACAATGGTAACAACTATCAGAGCCCCAGCACCTCCTTCTACTTCATCGCCACAATTCAAATCGGAGTTGGAAGAAATTTATCAGTTCAGCAAAAACCCCACAGCAGAACAAATTCGCATCACTCATTTCTGGGCAGATGGCATCGGGACATATACACCACCCGGCCACTGGAATGCTATAGCCGCTGAAGATTTTGTAAAAGAAAACTATAGTGAAGTAAGATGGGCCAGAAATATGGGTTTATTGAATATGGCATTAATGGATGCTGCAATAACCTGCTGGGATAGCAAGTATTTTTATTTTAATCCACGTCCATCACAAATGGATACACGTATAAAAACAGTAGCTGGGTTACCCAATTTTCCTTCTTATACATCCGGACACTCTACATTTAGTGGTGCTGCAGCAACTATACTCAGCCACATTATAAAACCCAAAGCGGCGGTCTATAATGCTATGGCTTTAGAGGCATCACTTAGTCGCATGTATGGTGCTATCCATTACCGCAGTGATTGTGAAAAAGGATTAGAAGCTGGAATTAAGGTAGGAAACTATGCTATTTTAAGAGCAAGAACAGATGGAGCAGAATAATTTTTTTAGACAAAAGCAATCCGGCGTTGTAGTTCTCTGCTGACGCCTTTTTAAAAAATAGTTTTATAAAAAAGAAAAATACCATGAAACATATCTATACAATTGCTGTAACTGTATTACTAATTATAGCTGCAATAAAAACAAATGCACAGGGCTGTGTTGCCATCCGCAGTAATGGCAATTCTTGCAGCTTCGGTAATCCGGAAGCTGCCAAAGGATGGCAGATGAATTTTAATAACCGTTATTTTAAATCCTACAAGCATTTTGTAGGAAGTGTTGAACAAAAAGAAAGAGAAGAAAATGCAACGGAGGTTATCAATCATACTTATTCTCTCGATATTACAGCTACCCGCCACTTTAATGCAAGATGGTCTGTAGGCATGACCTTACCTTTAATTTCCAACACCCGTTCTTCATTATATGAGCATGGCGGAAATTCGGGTGGGAGTAAGTGTATACCGCTGGTTATTCAATCCTGCTAAAAACTTTAAAGGAAATATTCAGGCTGGCATTGGTATTAAATTGCCAACCGGCGATTATCAATACCAGGATTATTTTTATAAAGCAGATGGCAGTGTAGTATTAGGACCAGTTGATCAATCTATACAGCTGGGTGATGGCGGCACTGGATTTAGTCTTGAGTTAAACGGCTATTATCAGTTCAACCATCAATTTGGTATGTATGGAAATTTTTATTACCTCATTAATCCCCGTGAACAGAATGGTGTTTCTACTGCAAGAGGTGGCACTCCTAATGCAACAGCAATAAAATATTTTACTAATACCATGAGTGTACCCGATCAGTATATGATAAGAGGTGGTGCCAGTTATATGACCGGCAAGTTTAGTTTCACCGGGGGCATCCGTATGGAAGCTATTCCCAGCAGCGATCTTATTGGGGGCGATAAAGGATTCCGCAGACCCGGATTTGTAACTTCATTTGAACCAGTTTTTTCATACCAGGCCAAAAAAGCTACTTTCTATTTATCAGTACCAGTTGCCATAGAAAGGAACAGAACAAAAAGTTATTCCGACAAATTGCGTAGTGCTGATACAGGAACCGATATTCATGGCGATGCAGCGTTTGCTGATTATGCAATAACAGCAGGACTTTCATTTAGATTGTAAATAACCTCAGTAAAACTAAAAATAAAGATATAAGCAATCCGGCGTTGTAATTCTTTACGGACGCCTCTTTTCTTTTATTTAAAATTTCAGCGCTTCTGAGATTATGAGTATTCAACCTGATAGTGTTATACTAGATGACTTTTATTTAAAGTACATAATCCATTATCTTTAGCTGCGTATAGTTCAATCGATTGCTAAACACCCCTCATGCAGCAAAGTACACTGAAAAAACTGTCAGAAGTTCTCGGCATAAGTATATCGACAGTATCCCGTGCCCTAAAAGATCATCCGGATATATCGGCAGCTACTAAAAAGAAAGTAAAAGAACTGGCTATTGCGTTGGAGTATGAACCGAATAGCTCTGCCGTACAACTTCGGACCAGGCAAAGTAACATTTTAGGTATTCTTGTTCCTACTATAAATAATTATTTCTACGACTCCTTTATTTCAGCCGTTGAAGAAGATGCCCGTTTGCATGGCTACTCTGTAATGATCATGCAATCGAGGGATAGATGGTCATGGGTGTATTTGCAGCCATATCCACTCAAACTGAAAGTATGGAAGCATTTGATAAGCTTGAAAATTTAAATACCCCGATAGTGTTTGTAGACAGAGTGCCGCAAACCGGTGAATATTACAGAGTATGTATGGCAGATGAATTTTCTGCAAAATTGATTGCTGAAACCATTATTGAAAAGAAAAAGAAAAATGTGCTGGCTTTATTCGGACACCCTCATTTAAGTCTTTCACATATCAGATTGGAAGCATTTACAGAAGTGTTTCGCCGGCAATCACCCGAAACGAATATTATGATCGAACATCCGGAAGTAATTGAAGAGTCTGAAAAAGTTACCTTACGATATCTTAATATTGATTGGAGTAATGAATGCAATACATCATCTTGGCCTGAAAGTGCCGAATGATATTGCTGTTATAAGTATCAGCAATGGTTTTATTCCTACATTATATAACCCAAAGATCACCCATGTGGAAACAAGTGGCTACACATTAGGTAAACAGGCCTCCCAGCAAATGTTTCGCCGTTTAAAAAATGAACAGGCCGAACAGATGATTATTGTTGAATCAAAATTAGTACAAGGCGGCTCCATCTAAATTTTTTACTGGTGAATTTGATCAATTATACTATTTAATCACCGCAAACGTTATAGTTTTTAGTTATCCTTAGTTTTTGAAAATGAAGTTTGTACTTTTCATTTCATAAACGAACTGCATGTCAAACATTAAAATCAAAATCTCCCTTTTTCTTAATTATTTTGT